>DAISLF010000020.1:0-4474 GCA_036820585.1 Candidatus Peribacteria bacterium
CTCATGGACTTCCTTCCGCTCTCTTCCTACGGCTTCATCGGCAACCTCGGCAGCTGCGCGCTGGTGGGGATGAACGGTTCGATCGATTGGTGCTGCCTGCCGCGCCTCGATTCCCCAAGCGTCTTCGGGAAAATTCTCGATCCCGCCCTCGGAGGATCTTTTTCCATCGCGCCGGTAGAGCAGATCGAGCGCAGCCGGCAATCGTACATTTCGGAGAACGGTATCCTGCGCACGCAGTTCGCGGTCGCCGGCGGGCGTATCGAGGTGCTCGATTGGATGCACATGGGCGATTTCAGCATCGAGACGCAGGAGCATCACCGGCTGCCGGCGATCTACCGGCTGTTGCGTTGCGTGGAGGGATCGGTGGAGGTGCAGATCCGCTTTGATCCGCGTCTCGACTATGCCCGCGCCGCGACGGCGCTGACCCCTATGGAAAACGGCGTGCTGGCCAGCGGCGGCGAGGATGTCGTCCGGCTGCATGCCGCTTGTCCTTTCATCCTTTCGTCGCAAGGAGCGCAGGCACGTTGCATGCTGCATGCGGGCGAGGAGCGCTCTTTCCTGTGCGCGTACGGGCGGGCGGACCAGGCCAGCCTGCCGAGCGCGGAAGAAAGCCTGCGGTCCACTATGGCGTACTGGACGCGCTGGATATCCCAGTGCGACGACGATGCTTGCCATGCGCTGGGCGAGTGGTATCCCTACGTCATCCGTTCCTCGATTGTGTTGAAGATGCTCACGGGCGGACAAGGCATGGCCGCCGCCGCGACCACGTCATTGCCTGAAAGTCTCGGCGGCGCGGACAATTGGGATTACCGGTTCAATTGGATCCGCGATTCGTCCTTCACCGTGCAGGCGCTCGCATCGCTGGGGCACATACATGATGCGCGGATGTTTCTCGAGTGGCTCTCGGGCCTTCTGACGGGCGCGGGACGACGGCCGGCCGATTTGCAGATTCTCTATCCGCTCTATGGCAATCTTTTGCATCCGGAAGAAACGTTGCCCCACCTGCGCGGATATGCGGACTCGCGGCCCGTGCGCATCGGCAACGCCGCATCGCACCAGCGCCAGTTGGATATCTACGGTGAGGTATTGGAAGCCGTCTACCGCAGCAAGCATTTGCATCCGGGCGTGGGTCAACGGCTCTCCCACATCCTTTGCGATATCGTCGATTACGTGTGCGACGTCTGGCGCGAGAAGGACAGCGGCATTTGGGAATTGCGCACCGGCACGCAGCAGTACATCTACTCCAAAGTGATGTGCTGGGTCGCGGTCGATCGCGGCATCCGTCTGGCGGAGTCGCAAGGATGGGGGAAAGATCTGAGCCGCTGGCAGCAGGAGCGCGACGCGATACGCGCCTTCGTGATGACAGAGGGCTACAGCGAGAAGCGGCGCGCCTTCGTGCAGCATGCGGGCGGCGACACGCTGGATGCCACCGCTCTTCTGTTTCCGCTTCTCGAATTTCTCCCTGCAGATCATCCGTATGCTCTCTCGACGCTCGACACGATTCAGCGCGAGCTGGCCGTGGGACCGCTCGTCTACCGCAGCAGCGATCATGTGGGCTGCGAAGGCACGTTTGGGCTGTGCGGCTTCTGGCTGGTGGATGCGTTGGTGCTGGCCGGCAGACGCACGCAAGCGCGCGAGCATTTCCTCGCGCTCCTCGCCCGCCGCAATCACGTGGGACTGTTCGCCGAAGAGATCGATGCGAAAACCGGCGCTTTCCTGGGAAATTTCCCCCAGGCTTTCACGCATGTGGGGCTCATCAATAGCGCCCTCTATCTCTCGCGCGCCGAGGGTGCCACGCCGGGGCAACCCCTCATAGGGGAACGGGAGATGAAGAAAAAATCTAATTAGACTTTTTTTCCGCTTCATCAGAAGGTCTCGGCGAGTGTTGCACATCAAACGGCAATGCATGGTCGCTCGGATCTTTGCGGAAGAGGACGATGGCGCCCGAGGGCGAGGGCAAGCTGCCGGCGCAAGGCCATGGCAGCAGCGTGAAGTGCCGTGCCACGAATTCTTTCACCTTCGAGCCGACGAATTCCTCCAAGGCTACGCCGTGTTTGGGATCCGGCGTGTAGGGTTTGCTTTCGATGAGGATACGAGCCTCCCCCAGCCGCCGGAAGCTCTCATCCCAGAAGATGGGATCGTAGCGATCCAGGTGCTCGATACGCGTGTAGAGATACAAGTTCAGCGGCGAATGACGCATATAATGCGCGTACGGCCGGTCTTCCAGGAAGTAATACCGGTCGATCTGGCAGGCATCGAGGATCCGGTCGATGGCAACGGCTGCCGCTCGTTCCTTCGTGTCTTGCTGCTGTATTTGCGCCGTGGCTTCGCCGAGCGTTTGCCAAGGCAGCAGCAGCGAGCTCGAGCCGATGAGGAGGAGGGAAGCGAGAGTCGTGAAGAGCAAGAGCGATTTGCGATGATACGCGAAGCCGTCCGCCAGGAAGCGGCGCAGCATGCACAGCAAGAGAGACGCGTAGAACGGAATGGCGAGCGCGAAGTACTGGCCATGGAAATCGCTCCCGAGCCCGATGGCCGTCATCGTCAGATAGAGCGCGAGCGCCGGCCGCCAGAGCGGCTGCATCGTTCGCGGCATTTCGTGCAGAGTGGTCGTCGCGAAGATACCTGCAAGGCCGAGCACAAGCAGGATCAGCGACGCCATTGTTCCCACATGCCATGGGAATTGCGAGGGGTAAAACGAGCGCGCGAGGAGCAGGAGCGCGACCGCGCTCCAGGCGAGTGCGACGCGGAAATACCCTTCGCGCTTCGTCTGCGCTTGTGGAAGCGTCAGCAGAAGAAGGACGAGGATGAAGAGCGGGAACCAGCCCGAGAAATCCCGCATGTTCTGGAATATCCGCTCCCATGCCACGACCCCGCGCGCCCACACGGGTCCGCTGCGCTGGATGTAATGGCCAAGCACGCTGTGCAGATAGATGCCGATGTAGCTGCCCAACGCATGCAGCGATAGGAGGGTCACTGCGTACGTGACGCACGCGCTCAGCACGGGCAAGAGCCAGAGCGCGATCCACTCGCGCGTCGTCCGCAAAAGAAGGAGGGAGGTGGCGCTGAGCGAGAGCAGAAAGGGTTCTTTGAGAAGCAGCGCGACGCTGAAGCTGACGCACGAAGCGATGACGGGACCGGCGCCCGGTTTGCGTCGGTGCCACTCGAGTGCCGCTACGTAGAGCAGCCCGAAGAAGGCGCCATAGTATTCGGTCTGCCAGTCGCCGCCGATGGTGGCATTATAGAGCGCGAGCGCGAGCCCGACGATGAGCGCGCACTGGAGTACGTAGAAGCGCTGTTCTTTCGATTGTCCCCGCGCATACGGGAGGCACAGGAGCACGAGCAGGATTGGGATAGACACGAGGATGATCACGTTCAAAATTTCCCCCAGTCCTCCTCCGCCCGTCAGGAAGAAGGAAGCCGCGCTCAGCAAGAACATGCCCGGCGGCTTGGGATCGAAGATGTCTGTGTAGATCCGCAGGCCGTTACGGATACCCGTGCCCATCATCCAGTAGAGCGTGGCATCCGGTCCGTGCAATCCCGCGGCGTACAACGCAATTTTGAGAACGATTTGGTATCCGCCATGGATCACGGCTGACAGCGCCGCGATCTCGGTAGAGAGAAGAGCGGCGACGCGCAGCCATCGTTGGCGCAGCAGGGGTGCAAACATGAAAATCCGCGCCATCGTAGCAGAAAGTTCTGGGCGCAGCGGGTTGGCCGGTTTGCCGCCGCGGTCGTTCCAGTCCAGAATGAACGGCGTTCCCTCATGAGGTTTCCCCGTGCTTCCTATCGGCGCGTCTTGTGGTCCATGGGCGCCGCACTTTTGTTCACCCTCTTGCTCAATGCCGGGAGCATCGCGCAGCTTTCGCAGGGCCGGCTGACGACGGCGTACCTGGATAATCATGACATCGACGAGCGCTACTACTTCGCCACCATCGCGAAGGTGGGGATGGGGGAGCCCGCGCTGGGGCATGCATCCTACATGGAGCACCGCACCGATGCGCCGTCGGTCACGCTCGCGCCCATCATCGAAGGCCTCATCATGCGCTGGTTGCATCTTTCGCTCCCCGCGACCCTCTTTCTGGGCGATATTCTTTTCCCCTTCGCCGCCGTCTTCTTGCTCACGATCGGCTGCATCGCTTTGCTGGAGGGATCATCGTTCCTCGCCGCGTGCACGGCGCTCGTAGCGGCCAGCAGCGTGGGCATCGATTGGTTGCGCTCCTCCAATCCGCAGATCCCTTTGCTGGGCGCTGCCGCATGGTTCGCAGCGCTCTTCCTGCTTCCCGCCGATACGATCGCGGCATTCCTCGTGCGCGGGCTTCTTGTCGGCGCGCTCATGTGGGTGCAGCTGGTGTATGCGTCCTTCTTCGTAATCGCCGACGGCACGCTGCTCCTCGCAAGTTTTTCCCGGCACCGTTCGCCGCGCCGGTTCCTGCTGCAATGCATTACGTACGCGGTCGGCTTCGGTATCTTCCTC
>DAISLF010000020.1:4484-11114 GCA_036820585.1 Candidatus Peribacteria bacterium
TCCTCGTGCCGCGCGTGTTCGTCGCGCTGCCGCGCGACGTGGCAACCGACACGTTCCACCGCATCGGGATGATTCCCACGCATCTGCCCGCCGCGCCCGGCACGCAGCTCGTGCTCGCCGGCGCTCTCGTCGTCTTGCTTGCACTACGTGTCTGGAAACGCGCATGGCCGTCGGATGGCATGCGCACCGTTTTTTTTCTGCTGCTCGCATCGCTTCTCGCGCTCAATCAATCGGTCATCCATGGGATCGATGCAACGTTCGTTTCCTATTACCAATATCAGATCAAAATCATCCTATTCCTCGCGGTCGCCGCGACGCTGCTTGCTCTCGTACGGCAGCGCATGGTGCGCCGCGTACTCTTCGCGTGTTGGGTCATTTTCTCGCTCGTCGCGTTTTCCATGGCTACCACAAGGGATGCGGCCGCCGCACTGGCTGCGGCTATCAAGTATGAAAACAGCGATGCGCCGGCAGTGCTCTCGTGGCTGCGCGGGCAGCCGGGTCCGGTGGTGGTCGCCGCGCCGGGCGCATTGAACGAGCGCATTCCCTACGAGACGCAGGATTACGTTCTCTTCAACGAGTACGGCTGGAATCAGCCGAGCACCGATCGAGAGCTCGCCCAGCGCTACGCGCTGCAAGTCCGGTTGATTCCCTCCTCGAAAGCGAAGGACCGCACCTACACGTTTGTCTTCGGCGGCTACGGGGGATTGCTGGCGGCCAAGGAGCGCAGCTTCTGTCGCATCAAGAGGACGCTCCTGCATACCAGTGATTCCTGCGATATCCAGGCGCGTTCGCTTATCGTGCACCAGGATCTGTTGCCGATCGTGGATAACGCGTCGGTTCGTATTCCTGATGCCATGACGACGTACCATGTCTCGCTTATCATCAGTGCCGCAGGGCAAGACACATCCGGCATCCCGCGTGATCGCTGCCACGAAATTGTCACCATCGGCATCTATACCGTCTGGTCTTGCTACAATTCTCCAGCGGGTACTTCTCCGCACACATCATGATTGTCGTTCGCAGCTCCGTCGCCCAAAGTCGGTTTACGGAGGGTAAATGATCTTGTACGATGTGTTCTAGAATGAAAAATCTTCCCGTTTGGCTTTATGTCGCCGGTGCAGTTGCAGTTGCCCTTCTCTCCAATTCGGTGAGTGCTGTTTGGGCTAGAGGGGAGGACAAAGTTTCTTTTTGGCTTCTTGCTATTTTGATTCTCTCACCGCTTGTCTTTATTTCCTTCGGACTCACAACCTCTAAATTGGGCGTGGCTATCAGTTCCGGCGCTGTCGATTCTTTACTAACTGTCAGCACTATTGCAGTAGGATTAGTGTTGTTTCAGGAGTGGAACAAAATCTCAGGACTCCAATACTTAGGGATGACTCTTGCGCTCTGCGGACTCTTTCTCATGCTCTTTTTTCCGAAGGCGGGAACCTGATCTATGTCGCAAACTTTGATGACTTCTTCTCATCGGCATGCACCGATACAGCGCAATCAATCATCACAAAGGAAGTATGCGCCACTCACACCCCTCGATTTCTCGGAGATCAATCAGCGCACTCAAATTTTTGCAGATCACATTGAAGCTCATTTCGAAGAGTTGGCTCAAATTCTGCTTACATACGAAAGTTTTGAAGTAGTGCAGGACGAGACTGCTCGTACACTTGATCTCCTAAGAAACCTTCGGGAAAACAAAAAATATTTCCGTTTGCGTGTAGGTGCAGTCACCTCTTTCTTGCCAAGAAATCAGCCTTTGTATGCTCTGACATGCTTTGTCATCGTGCCATCTCTAATGGCAAGCGAAGTGCATTTCCGCATCCCCCATAGTATGCGGGAATTTTTCCCGAAATTGCTCACCGCATTGGATATTCATCGCTGGTTCCCAAACATTGTGATCTCTCATAAAGAGCGTTTGGAATTTTTAAGAGAACGTTCAGCTCTGTGGATCAACCCGAAAACACAGGAGAGTTGGCCTGTTACCGATGCTGTGATTTTCACAGGCACATCCAACCATGCTGATCGATTACGTCTGGTTTTCGACCATCGGACACTCTTTATCGCAAACGGCGCAGGACATAATCCGATCGTAGTCAGTGAAGATGCAAACATTCCAAAGGCAGTGGAAGCCACGCTCATGCTCCAGTTGTATAACCAAGGACAGGATTGCGCTGCTCCTAACGCAATTCTAGTCCACAAAAAAATCTATCCTGCTTTCCTGCGCCTTCTTGAAGAAGGACTCCGTGCCGTTCGGGTCGGGCATTACAACGAGAGATCTTGCAGAGTCGGTCCCATCAGCGAACCAGAGGATCTTGTGAGAATACAGAGCTTCCTCATTGAACATAGAGCCTGGCTCAATCCTAGTACTGCTGGCGTTATTCGAGCGAGTGATGCGATTCTGGAGCCGACTATCATCTGTAAACCTCTCAAGGAAAGCGGCAACTTCACGGAGGTTTTTGCTCCAATTATTTTCCTGCAACAATACGAGGGAGACAGTGATCTTGCCCTTTATTTTGAGAATCCACATTATGCACGAAACGCTATGTATATCTCCCTTTATGGAACGAGCGAGTACATCAAAGATCTGATCGGACGCCCAATCGGAGGGAAGGTGCTCCATGAGAGCGGGTCTGTGCTGCAAAACACGCACCTTCATGAAAAAGGTGTTGAAAGAGGGACACAACCCTACGGAGGATGTGGGCACAATGCTTCCAGTCTCAGTATCAACGACAATATCATCTGCAAGGCAACATTACCTCAGCGGGACATTTACGATTGGATTGCAAAACCGCTTCTTCGCGGAAAAACACGAGATAGGCATAAGGCAATATTGCGCCAAGTCACAAAAATTCAGCAAAAAGATGTGCAGAAATTACTAGGATTGAAAGCTCTTACGAGACAGGAAAACAGTGCTGAATCTTCTGCCGGAATATCCTATGTTGACTCACATGCAATCAAAGGAGAAGGACGGCGCTACATACGTGTTGGCACAGAATATACATTCCATCTTCTGGATAAGCCAAATATAGAACACATTGCCTCTCTGGAACCGAAGGATCTGCAGTTGATTCGGACACTACGTGCTTTTCTCCAGCATCAACCGGATGTTCCCATTGATGAATTCACGAGTTGGCTATATGCCCTAGCCAAAAAACCGCGCGCAAGTGAACGAGAGAATCGCGCTGGCCAACTACGATTCTTCAACCATGTCTACCAACTTTTACTGGGTAAAGAATCTGGCCCCCGTCTCGCTCATTTCCTTCTAGACACTGATCGCCAGCAAGTTCTCAAATTACTTGACGTCTAAACTGCAGTCGGCAAAGGACATCGAAAATTACAAAAAAAGCTAGTGGTGTCTGGTGGGCTTGTCGTAAACCATTGATTGGTAGAGAATGTGGATCGTGCATCGAAAATTGCTACATATCTCTGGGCTGGCGCTTATTCTTATAGTAACAGGTTGCAGTAGTCAGGCTTCTACCACCACACAGCGAGTGACGGCTCAAATGGGTACCAAAATCGAAGGAGCAAAGGAGCAAATATTCGGGCAGAATGCAAACTCCTGGGAGGTTCTCGAACATGGTGAAACGGGCCGGGTGACAGGATTGTCTTTGCCGCTCAAGGCAATTGAAGTTACAGGAACGATAATCGAGGGGCCGATAAGTTTCGATATGCCCTCAGATATAAAGAAATCGACTTTCATTGATCACGTCGACGTCCAATACGAACGAAAGGGATTGGCCTCAAACTTCACAAAGCCGGTATTTGTTTTTCGTATCTACGGTATTAGCAAATCCGAGCAGTCGTCGATTGATTGCACCGATAACGCAAAAATCAACCCCGATCTCGTTCCAGATGGGTACACAGACCCATCTGACAGTAATGGCGTGTGTGAAAAAGAAATCGGGCGGCGTTCTGTTGCAAAGTCAGAAACAGAGAATCCAGACCATCCAACTCCGTTTGCTAGAGTGAATTACGGTTATTACAAGGGAAAAATTATTTTTATTGAGGTTGTCATAACCGTTGAGGAGCTTCTGCAGAGGAACAATTTTACCATCAACATCCCTTCTCCAAAAATTATTGGAAGTGACGCACAAATACCCTCGACCTTTACTGGCATATATCAATCAGAATCTGATTCCTATGATTTGTCGATTTGGGCATTCGTAAACCCCGATTCCTCTCAAAGCAGCCAATAATAACATTGTAGAAAGTGACCATTTCTGCTATAATTTTAGGAAATGGAAACAAAAATCAAACCCGGAAAATCTAGAAAACTGATATGGATCGGAGGGGGCATTGTGTTGGTCGCAATTGTTATCACTGCCTCTGCTTCGTGGCTCCTTTATCAGAATACAGTTAACCTCCTCACCGATAACCTGCGTCAGAGGCTATTGTCCATCAGCATTACTCAGGCGGCCAACATTGACCCTAAGAGTATCGAAGCGCTCCAGGTAGAGAATGATTGGAAAAAGCCTGAATGGGCAAAAGTCGTCACAAGAATGAAAAAAGCGAAGAACGATAACCAAAACATAGTTTTCATGTACATTTTCCGGAAGGCAAAAAATGATCCTTCGAAGATGGTTTTCGTAGCCGACGCAGAATCCATCAATCCGTATGCGAATGTGGATAGTGACCCGACCAATGAAGTTGATTCAAACAAAGATGGCGTAATCGAACCCGATAACAAAGATGAGCTGAATTGGCCTGGGCAGGATTACCCGAGACCGCCTGTGGAAGCATTTCAGGCTTATGATGGGCCACTCACGAATAAGGATTTATACACCGATGCATACGGTCAAGTCCTTACGGGATACGCGCCAATCAGGGATGCCAGCGGAAATACGATTGCCGTGCTTGGTACTGATATAAAGGCGAATGATTTTATTACGGTGACCAGCCAGACGCTATATCCATTTTTGGAATTCATCGCGTTTCTGATGCTCGTCCTTGTAATTTTGGCGATGATAATCATTGGAATTTGGAATAAACGAGCCGAGTTCTTCGCAGAACTAGATCAACGAAAAAGCCAATTACTCGGGTTTATTGCCCATCAGCTTCGTAGTCCGGTCACTGCTATCAAGTGGGAAATAGAAACGTGGATGGAGGAGAAGATTTCGAAAGAGCAGAAGGAAGAATTCTCTCAAATGCAGAAAGTGACCGTCGGGTTATATGACCTTATCGAAATGCTTATTAACTTAGCCAACGTCGAGCTCGCCAAAGCCGTGGAAAGTGCACCTTTGGATCTCAACGAGTTCTTTAAGGGAGTAGTGAAAGAGAACGCTCTCTTGGCTGAGAAAGTGAAGGTTCATTTCAAGGCATCTATCCCGTCTGACCTTCCGATCGTGATGCTCGATAGAAAATATGCGAACATGCCCCTCTCGAACCTGCTTGGCAACGCTATCAAGTACACACCGGAAGGCGGCACCGTCGAGTTTACGGTCGAAATCAGAGACAAGATGCTCCGATGCACAGTCAAAGATAATGGCCGCGGCATTCCGAAAAGCGAACAGGATAAAATCTTTGAGAAGCAGTACCGAGCCAGCAACGTAAAGAACCTCGATGCGTCAGGTAATGGTTTCGGTCTCTTCATCGCTAAAAACGCGGTTGAAGCCCAAGGTGGCAAGATTTGGTTCGAAAGTGAAGGCATCGAAGGAAAGGGCACCATATTCTTTATCGAACTTCCCCTAAAATTGGCGATAGATGATGTAAAAATGACAGAGAAGAAATCTTCCAACTAAGAGCCATTTTCTACTTTGTTATGAGAGGAGGTTCATAAAAAACCATTGAATTGTCTCTCATAGGAGGTAAAAAGTGACGTTTTGGAACATATAGTTCCGGTATGGAGCCGCCCACGGGAATTGAACCCGTGACCCCTTCCTTACCATGGAAGTGCTCTACCTCTGAGCTAGGGCGGCAAGAGTTGTGTGGCGATAAAGATCGAGCGATGAACGAGCAGAACTTGTTTTCTGACGCCCAGCTGTATCGCCTACGAAGTGGCAATCAGTTGTGGGCAAAGATTGTGGAGAGGCAGCGAGGCTTGGCTCTGAGCCAGGGCGGCAAAACTGCGCGAGGGAAACCGTCATCGCTCGCAAAGAACGAGGCACAAACTACCATCTACTGCCGCTACACTACAACCTTGTTTTCGCTTGGGCCAACGGTATCAATCCAGCCCTGCGGCTTTTCGTGGTTCGCTTTGCGCAGCGCGTTCTTGAGCGTATGGAGCGATAGGAGCGCGCATTTGAATCTGCGCGGGCCGATGGGAACGCCCAGGAGCTCGTACATAGTGCGCTGTCCAAGCTCTGCAAGCTCGGCAATTGTTTTTCCTTCCAATTCTTCGCCAAGCATCGACATGCTCGCCTGGCTGATGGCGCAGCCCATGCCCGACCAGCCGATAGCCGCGATGCGCCCGTCCGCAATCTGCAATTGCAGCGTGATCTCATCGCCACAGCTCAGGTTGATTTCCTGATGCGTCACCGTGGGATCGGAGAGCAAATGCTTGCCATGCGGTTGCCGGTAATGCTCAAGGATATTCTCGGCGTAGACGTCCATATGGTTATTCTAGTCTATTTTGATAGCGTCTGCGGTCCGTGAATCCATAAACCTCACTCTGCGCATGACAGAGCCAGAATCTGATACCCA
>DAISLF010000021.1:0-11088 GCA_036820585.1 Candidatus Peribacteria bacterium
CAGGATCTGGCCCGGGATTTCTTGCTGGTTCTGGTCTGGAGTCTGCAGCTGTCCCGATCCGCTGCCTTGCCTCAGAGGAAGCATCTGCTGCCCGGTGGAGGAACCGTCATTGCCCGTCAGCGAAAGCTGCATGGTGCGATCGGATAGTGCGGCGATGAGCCACACGTGCAGCGGATTTTTTTCCGTGCGGAAGAGCGTCCCATTCGTGTCGTCATCGTTGGCGGGATTGCCGTCGCCATTCGTATCCGCCGCGATATTGGTATCGAGATGCAGCGTCCCTTGCAGATTCGCCGCAGGATCGATGCGCACGACGGGTGATTGATTGGAAATCTGCAGGGATGCCGGCTGCGTTGTAGCGAGACTGCCCGACGCCGCAGGCAGGGGTGTTGCCTCCGTCCGCGAATCTACCTGGATTGTGAAGAGCATGCGCTGCTGCAGATTGCTGCTGGGCACTTGCACGCTCGCATCCAGCAAATACGTTCCCGGTTCGGTGAGGCGCACATGGAAGACGCGCTCGCGGCCCGCTTCCACGAAGGTATTCTGGCGCGTGACTACCCAGCTGAAGAAGCCGTCGTCGCTATCGGTCACGGCCATAATCTCGAAGACCTGGCCTGCGGTGGCATGCAATGTCTGCGAGGATATGGGCAGGGAAGTGGCGCCCATCTCTTGCGCGAGCAGGCTTGGCAGGTGCGGCGAGAGACGCAGCAGCACGACCGCGAAGAGCAGCGCGGTGAGCGCCCAGGTCAGCAGCCGTTGCGTGCGCAGTCGGATTTTCATCAGAGGGATTGAGCGATGCCTTGGGTAAAGAAGCCCACGAAGAGGCGGGCAAACAAGATGACGAGGAGTCCGATCATCGTATACAAAATAATCGTCTTCGCTTTGTTCTTCGAATCGTCCGAGCCCATGCCGACGATCAGGTACATACCCGCGATGATCACGACGACGGTGGCGGCGAGCGCGAGAAAATTCAGGACTTTTGCCAGCAAATTGGTCACCACGGTGCGAATGCTGCCCTGCACTGGACCTTGAATGGTCGCCGCCTGATTGATTCCTCCCTGGAGTCCCGGCCCGTTGAAGACGGCATCCGCATGCGCGACCATGACGGCACAGGGCGAGAGGAGTGTGGCGAGAACCAAACTAACCAGGAGCAAGCGCTGCATACGCGGAGGGGAATGTGGATGTTTGTCTCTATGATAGCACAAAACGGCTTCCAGAGCTACACTCATCCGCATGCGGCCTTCCTCACCCAGTCACTTTCTTTCCCAGGCACAGTTGCCTGCCTTTTTGCTCTCGAATCTCACCAATATTCGCTATTGGACCGGTTTAGCGCTGTCCGCTGGATTGTTAGTGGTTACGCCGCGCAAGCTTCAGCTCTTTGTCGATGCCCGTTATACCGATATGGCAGAACGTTTCGGCAAAAACGTAGCCGTCCGGTCCATGGATGATCTGCCGCACGTACTTAGGCAAATCGGATCCTGCGGCTTCGAGTCTGACGACGTTACGGTGCAACGAATGGTTGTCTGGAAGAAGAAATATCCGAACACAAAATTTATTCGAACTACAGGGATTATGGAAGACTATCGTCGGCAGAAAGAAGAAGACGAGCTGCGGCTGCTGCGTCGCGCCCACCGCATGACGCGCGAACTTTTACGCCGGGTACCCTCCGCATTGCGCGCCCATACGACCGAGGAGAAGCTGGCGCGCCAGCTTCTCATGTGGTCTCTGGAGCTGGGGGCGGATGGTCTTTCGTTCGACCCCATCGTCGCCTTCGGCACGCACACGAGCTCGCCGCATCATCACCCCACATCCCGTGCGCTCCAAAAAGGACATATCGTACAGATCGATGTGGGCGTGCGCTACAAAGGCTACTGCGGCGACATGAGCGAAGTGTACTTCACCGCACCGCCCACTCCTCTTCAGAAAAAAATCTACGACACGCTGACCGAGGCAAAAAAGAAAGCGATGCGCGCGGTGCGTGCCGGCGTTTCCACGCATATGCTCGATCGCATCGCGCGCGAAGTCCTGCGCCGCGAAGGCATCGAGCGGGCGTTTACGCATTCGCTCGGCCATGGCATCGGGCTCGATGTGCACGAGGGCGTGTCGCTCTCGCAGAAATCGCCTGAGAAGAAACTCCTTGCTGGTGAAATCATCACAATCGAGCCGGGCGCATATTTTTCGGGACGGTTCGGCATGCGCGTCGAGGATATGATCTTAGTGCAATGACGAAGGGTTCCGAGGAAACCAAGGAAATAACCAGAATCCTTGGTTTCGTTGGCTTCTGGGTTTCTTGTTTATCAATCTTAACATTCTAAAAATACAATGGATTAACGCATACCTGTCACCAGGTGAGCGGGGACAGGGGAGCCTTTTTTTGGTAGAATACTCAGAAATATGCACACAAAACACACAGCCATTCTGTCGGTTTTCATCGCGGCGTCTGTGATGATCCCATCGCTCCTCGGCGGGGCCGTCTCGGCGAATATGGATGTCGCCGCGCTGTTTCAGACAGGCAAACCGTTCAACCAAGATTTCATTTTGACGGCCTACTACTCGCCCGAGCCCAATCAATGCTGCTATATCAAAGGTACCTTTGCCGATGATGTCGCGCTCAACGGCAATGGCACCAATGGCGCCGACGGCACACAGGTGTATCCCGGCTTGGTGGCCGCGCCTCCGAGCTATCCTTTTGGGACCCGCGTATCTCTGCCGGGCATCGGCACCGTGACGGTGCATGACCGCGGCGGTGCCATTCAGGTGTGGGACAATGCGCACCGCATCGATGTGTGGATGGGAAGCGGAGAAGAAGGATTGGCGCGCGCGCTGGCCTTCGGTGTGCGGTATGTCAAAGGAGTGGTGTATCCGTTGCAGTCACGGCAGCCATCCGAACAATTGTCGCTCGCATCGTTCTCGGCTCCGCTTTCGATGATCAAGCCGTATTTGGCTGCACCTGCGTCGCTGCTTTCGTTCCACCCTCAAATGGGCGACAAGAATATCGGCACATGGTTATTGCAGCAGCGCCTTTCGTCTGCCGGGTACTTTGGGGCAAAGCCATCCGGGCTCTTCGGTGCGACGACGCAGCTCGCGCTCGCATCGTTTTATCGCGATCTCGGCGTACGCACAGAATCTAGCGACATTCTCTCCGCCAGCGGCGCCGCGCTGCTGGAAGCATTCGTAGAGCGCGGCAAAGCCAGCGATCCGATTCCCGCCACCGTCAACCCGGCGAGCATCCCGCGCGATATCGCAGCCGCCAAGCGCACATTGCGGTTTCTCGGCTACTACAAAGGCCGCACGAATGGTCTGTATGACCAGGAATTCAGGCGCGCCGTCGCCGCATACCAAACGAAAATGGGTGTGATTCCCGATGAGAATGCGCCGGGCGCCGGACGCATCGGCGCGAAGACGCGCAGCATCATCGTCCGCCAATGGCGCCTGCAGCGTACGCAAAATACCGCCGTCTCCCTCATCGCGATGCAAAAAGTACAGGAGCTGGTGACGCAGCGCGGTTACGATTTCCGCATGACAATGGGCAAGGGCCAGAAGGGCGGGGAAGTGAAGCTTCTCCAGTCCTTTCTCGCCGATCGCGGCTTCTTCCCGAAGGATCAGATCTCCGGGCTCTTCGGTGCGACGACCGAGAAATCACTGACATCGTATCAGCTCGCTGCCGGCATCATCAAAGCGCCCGCCGACCGCGGCGCCGGAACGCTCGGACCGGCGACCGCGCTCTCCGTGCGGCGCGCCGTCACGCAGTCTCTCTACCGTCTTGTCCGCGCGAAGGGTTGGCGTGCTTTGTAGTTTTTCTTCCTTTCTATGTCTGCTTCTCTGCAATGGGTTCTCCTCGCGCGACTCTTCATTGCCGCGCTCCTCGGCGGCGCCATCGGCCTCGAACGCGTATGGCACGGCCGGCCGGCCGGACTACGCACCGATATGATCATCGCTCTCAGCTCGTGTCTCTTCACGATCATTTCGGTGTACGGATTCCCGGGCCAGGACATCACGAAGATCGCATCGCAGATCGTCGTGGGTGTGGGCTTCCTCGGGGCGGGCACCATGTTCCATAGCCAGCGTCATGTGCTGGGCCTGACGACCGCTTCCACCATCTGGCTTGTGGCTGCCGTCGGTATGGCGATCGGTATCGGCATGTATGGCGTAGCCGCGTTCGTCACGATCGTCTCCATTGTTTTCCTCACGTTCCTGGCGCCCTGCAGTGACTGGCTGGAAAAAGAAGGAGAGAAGCATGCGAGGCGCAGGGGTCTCAAAATCGTGCGTGAAGAAAATGACGTCCACTTCGTCTCGTATCCCCACAAAAAGCAATCGAAGTGATCCAAGAATTTTCTTGCTTGATTGTCAAAATAATTTTTTGAATTCATTTTGACTATTGACCGCGACGCATGATTTCGGGAGGCTGGTTCTCTATGAAACGCTTTCTCCTCGCGCTCTCCTTTTTATACGCGATCGTTCCCTCGTACGCGGCGGGCGCCGATGCGCCTCTGACGCGCCGCGATGGATTTCTGATGATCTGGTCGAGCATTCATCGTCCCGCGGATGCCATGCGCAAGGCTGGATTTTCCGATGTGGCGCTGAACTCGAAGGGCGGTGGCGAGATCGCGTATGCAAAGTACCGCGGCTTGCTGGATGGCGATGATGCGTTTCATCCCGATGAGCCGTTGCAACTTTCCGACGCGCTCTTATGGATTCTGCGCACGCGTAATGTCGACAGCCCGGATTTGCTGACGGTGGACGAGTTGCCCGCTCTCGCGATGCAATACGGATTGGCTGAAGAACTGATGGCGGGATCGGGATCGGGAAAGGAGGTGATCAAGAAAGCTCTCACCAAGACGGCTCTTGCGGATCTGCTGCAGCAGACTGATGATTTTTTGGCGAATCAAAGCCATGAAGTGAGTCTCTATTCCGAAAAATTCCAAGGGAAAGGGACGGCCTTCGGCGAGACGTTCGATATGAACGCACTCACTGCCGCGCATCGTACGTTTCCCCATAACACGCTCGTGCGCGTGACGAATATCGCCAATGGGAAGAGCGTCGTCGTGCGCATCAATGACCGCGGACCGTACGTGGCGGGACGCGACATGGATTTGAGCTTGGGAGCGTTCACGCAGATCGCCGACCGCTCGAAAGGAAAAATCCAGGCGCGGTTCGAGCGCATGGGCGACGTGACGATGGCGCAGCCGGAGCACGTGGCGGAGGTGTCCGTGGCATTCTCTTGCTCCAGCCATGCGGAGAACCAAATTCGCATCACCAAAGATATCCGGCTCATAGGCGGCGTGCCCAATGTGATGCATCTCGGGGAGCATCTCGCGCTCAAGGCCAATCAAGCGTTTGTATTGCGCGATGTCACCTATCCCGATGGCACCCTCACGCGATTCGACCGGCGCATTTCGCCCTCAACCGGCTATGATTTTCTTCCCGCCTTGGCAGGATCGTATATTTTCCACTTCGCTACGTCCGATGGCCATGTGCGCGAGATGACGACGAATGTTTCGAAATGCGGATAAGGATTTGCGGGGCCGAGGAGATCGGGGAACGCAAGGGGTGGGATTTCCTTGATTTCTTCGACAGTGCCGATCTCTCGATCTCTGTGTACAGGCATGTTCATCGCTAGTCCTGGGCTGGTTTTTCTGCTATAATAAAAGGATTGTACGGTATTCTTTTCTGACGTTTCTCCGTGATGTTCTTCCTCCAATTCTTCTGGCCCATCGTGTGGATCTGCGTCGTCACGGCGCTGGAGCTTTTGAAAGTGGATGTACTCGGAGCATTCTGGCATTGGTACAGCGCCGATCCTTTGGTGAATACCGGCATCATCGTCGTGCTCTATGTTCTCTGGAGAAATTTCAAATACAAGGGCCGCATGCTGTATGCCTGGTGGAAGTCACGCACGCTCGTGTGCATGAAAGTGATGCTTCCCAGGAGCGACAGCAAGATTGATCAGGAGAAGCGCACCGAAAAAGATTTCAAAGAAAAAGTCGCCGCGATGGAACAGCTCTACCGCGCTCTCTGGGAAGTGCGCAGCCTGACGTTCTGGCAGTTTCTCCACTTCTGGATTTTCCGGTATGCCACCATCAGCTTCGAGCTCTTCGTGGAGAAAGGCGAGCTTGCGTTCTATGTGCTGACGCAGCCCGGCCTTGCCTCCATCGTGGAGAAGCAGATCACGTCGTTTTACTCCGATGCGGAAGTGGCCATCACCAAGCGGCCGGACGTATGGCTGAAGGGGATGAAGCTCGTGGGATACAACATGATCACCAAGCGCAGCTTCATGTTTCCCATCCGTTGCTACGACGAAATGCAGGACGATCCGCTCAACGACATCGCCAATGTGCTCAGCAAAATCGACAACGAAGACACGGCTTCGGTCCAGATCGTGATGCAGCCGACGTTCTCGGAAAAATGGAGCAAGAAAGTGGAGCGATTCGCTTCCGCGAAATTCAAAGGCAAGAACGATTCATGGGCCGCGCATATCCCGTTGCTCTCCACGCTCGTGAAAGTGCTCGGCGGGGTCGCCACCGGCGGCGACGGCGAAACATTCGCGCCCGGCGCGTCGCATGGCGACAGTTTCGTCCGTATGATCCAGCCGGAGGAAGAGCTCTACAAGCGCATGGGCCAGAAAGCCGGCATGAGCGGCTTCCATGTCTCGGTGCGCATCCTCGCGGCGAGCAAAACGTGGAAGAAGGCGCTCGATTTGACGAACAACATGGAAGTCGCGTTCAACATTTACAAAGACGTCTATGGCAACTGGATGCGCGGCCACCGCATGATTGCCGACTTCCTGCCTCTCGGTCTCAATGCCCCGCTCATCTACTGGCTGTGGAAGCACCGCATCAACGGCTTCGCGCATCGGCGCAACCTCTTTGTGGAGAAGGAGCTCGCGGGCCTCTATCACTTCCCGGACAGCCGCTACAACAAGATTCCGATCATCCAGTGGATCGCCTACAAAGTGCTGCCGCCGCCGCCCACCACGCCGCAAGAAGGAATCTTGCTGGGCCTCAATAACTATCGCGCGCAGTCCACCGAAATCCGTTTCCTGGATGACGACCGCACGCGCCATGAATATATCATCGGTAAATCCGGCTCGGGCAAATCCGCGCTCCTCAATTTCCAAGCGCGCCAGGACGTCGCGCGGGGCGCGGGACTCTGCGTGGTGGATCCGCATGGCGATCTCATCGAAGATATTCTCACTCACATTCCCAAAGAGCGCGCCAAGGACGTGATCCTCTTCGATCCCGCCGATACCGAGCGCCCCATGGGGCTCAATTTGCTGGAGGCGAAAACCGATGAAGAGAAAGACCGCGCTTCGATCGACGCGATGGAAATCTTCATCAAGCTCTTCGGCAACGAGATCTTCGGCCCGCGCATCCAGCACTATTTCCGCAACGGTTGTCTCACGCTGATGGATGACGAGGAGGAAGGCGCCACGCTCATCGACGTGCCGCGTCTGTTCGTCGACGATGAGTTCCAGCACTACAAAGTGAGCAAGTGCAAGAACGCGGTGGTGCGCAGCTTCTGGGAGCATGAAATCGCGAAGACAGGCCAGCGCGAGAAGGAAGAAATGATCCCGTACTTCTCGGCCAAGTTCGGTCCGTTCATCACGAATACCACGATGCGCAATATCATCGGGCAGCCCAAGAGCGCCTTCCAAGTGCGCCAGGTGATGGACGAAGGGAAAATACTGCTCGTGAATCTTTCCAAAGGCCGCATCGGCGACACCAATGCGCAATTGCTCGGACTCATCTTCGTGAACAAGGTGAACATGGCGGCTCTCTCGCGCGCCGATATGGCCCAAGAACAGCGCAAGCGTTTCTACCTGTACGTGGATGAATTCCAAAACTTCGTCACCGATGCCTTTGCCACGATCCTCTCCGAGGCGCGCAAATATGAACTCGGCCTCATCATGGCGCACCAGTATATCGGCCAGCTCGTGGGCAAGACCGCGGCCTATGATCAGGCGAGCACCAAGATGCGCGATGCCGTCTTCGGCAACGTGGGCACTATCCTCAGCTTCAAGATCGGCGCGGAAGACGCCGAGTACATGGCGAAAGAAATGGCGCCGGTGCTGAGCGAACAGGATGTGATCGGCATCCCGAATTTCAATTGCTACGTGAAGCTCAACATCAACAACACCACCAGCCGTCCCTTCAGCATGGGCACGATCTATGACGAAAGCCAGCGTAACCCCAAGCTCGCCGCTCTCATCAAGGAATACAGTCGCATGAAGTTCGGCCGCAAGAAAGTGTTCGTCAACCAAGAGATTGAGGATCGTATCGGCATCACGAAATAAACGGCGCGTGAGATTGCACCGGCTCCCGCGCCAGTCTTTGCATTCGCAGATAGGAATGGTTGACAGAGACGTTGGACAGCTTAAGAGTAGGGCATCGCACGAGATGCATTCATCAATGGCGAAGGTGCTTTGTGCTCACGGGGCGCTTCCTATGCGCAATGTTTTCGCGCATCAGATATGGGTGATTCCACGGTGGAACAGTCCATGTATGTGTTGGACATGAGAACTCTCCAATTGCGTGATCAAATAGGCGGCATGGTTGCAAGCGCCCGTGCCGATCATCAAGCGCAGCGGCAGATCCAACAATTGCAGCGGCGATTGGAGCAGGTGATGGTTCAATCAGAGAATCTTTCGGAGGAAACGGGACAGAAAACGCCGTCAGCAGGACGCTCCCGGCAATTGTACGAAGAGTAGCGATGCCTTGAGGAGCAAATCAAGAGCCTCCAAACCCCGCAGGCCGTCAAAGTGTTACGGGCGCAGTGCAGCGCCTTGCGCAGCCGGATACAGTTTTTGCAGGGGTTTGTCTCTTATAGTCCGTTCCAGAGTGATAAGGACATGGAAACGGAAGACGGCGTCTGATAGTGTGCATGCCTATGGTTTCCTTCTCTCAAGCCAAAGACATGTTCCGCATGCAGCGGGACGCCAAGCGCATCAAGAAAGAACTCAAGAATATCCATGTGGAAGCCGAAGCCCAGGGCGTGAAAGTGATCGTGAGCGGCGAGCAAGAGATTCTCTCGATCGAGATCGCGCCGGAGGTGATGCGCGAACGGATTCCCGCGCTGGTCATCGACGCGCTCAACCGTGCCATGAAGAAAGCGCAGATCGTTTCCGCCGAAAAGATGCAAGGTCTGATGGGGGAAATGGGACTGCCTGTAGGGAATGAATAATGGAAAATTGACAATAAGTTTTCTATTTTCCATGATCCGTTTTCGATTACCATCGCTGCGTGAAGAAATATATTCTGCTCGGTCTCGGTCTCCTTCTTTGCGCCTACGGTTGGTACCGGTGGGAACTGGGGCCGGTGCGTGCCGACGATCAAACACGGGTGAGCGTGACGATTCCGCACGGCGCGTCGCTCCATCAAACGAGCGTTCTTTTGGCAAAGAAAGGCGTTATCCGTTCATCATGGGCGTTTCTGTTCTATGCCAAATTCCATGGCCCGGGCAGCGTGCAGGCCGGTGATTTTTTCCTGCAACCGGCCATGAGCACGCCGCAAGTGCTCGATGCACTGCGTCGCGGCTACTCGCAGGAAATGTCCATCACGATTCCCGAAGGTTTGACGCTGCAGGATATCGATCATCTGCTCGCCGCAAAGCTGCTGGGCAAAGAAGGAGACTTGCTGGCTTGCGCGAAGACCTGCGATTTCTCTTCCTTTGATTTTTTGCCCAAGAGCGGCAATTTCGCGGCGCGCGCGACCCGGCTCGAGGGCTATCTCTATCCCGATACCTACTTCGTCGTGCGCAGTGCGTATGATCCGAAATCTTTTTTACAGCGCTTGCTGACGACGTTCCAGGATCGTGTTCTCCAGCCTCTGCGATCCGGCGTGGGCGCTTCAGGCCATTCGCTCCATCAGATCATTACCATGGCTTCCTTAGTGGAAGAAGAGAGCCGTATCGAGAGCGAGCGTGCCACCGTGGCCGGCATTCTCTGGAAGCGGCTCGATCAAAAAATCAGCCTTGGCGTGGATGCGGCAGTCCGGTATATCGTCGGGAAGCCGACGGCGCCGCTGACGGCCGCCGATCTTGCGACCGATTCGCCGTATAATCTCCGCAAGTTCCCAGGCTTGCCGCCCGGGCCCATCGGCAATCCTGGGCTGAGTGCGATCAATGCTGCGTTGCATCCTGCAGATTCCCCGTATCTCTATTATCTCCACGATGCCGAGGGGCAGATTCACTACGCGCAGACCAATGATGAACAGAATCAGAACCGAGTGAGGTATTTGCAGTAAGAAATTCATTATTTTGGCTTTGGTATGCTTATTTTCTATGATTCTTGCTCTGGTCTCACGAGTTATTTTTTGGTATACTACTCTGATGCGTTCTCTCTGTTTTTTTCTGGCCATCGCCGCCTTCATCACCATCGTGGTGACGCAGCATTCGAGTGCCCAAGAGCCCGCAACGGTACCCTCGTCCGGTGCATCCATCATGCAGGCGGCGACATGGCGCGAGGCGGCGATGCTTACGTCCGATCCCGATATCCGTTTTCTGTTCCATGAAGTGGAACGACTGCGCGTGAGGGGAAAAGCAAAAGGCTGCGACGCACTTCAGCCGATTCCTTTGGGTGCTTCCTATCCGTCGCTGGGTGATTGGACATCGTATTGCGTCGCGCGTGTCCAGCATGATGCGACCCGATGCGAGGCGATTGCTGGTACTCTTTCTCCCGACCTGCATCGTTTGTGTTTTTCTGAATTCCGCTCCTGAAAGTTCGGGGGAATGGATTCCCTCTTTCCGGTTTTTCTCTTCTATGCCGCACAACCATCGTCTCAAAATCGGCGTCATGGGATCCGCGAGCGGTCCGCAAACGCAGGACCCGGCTGCGCGCGAGAAAGCACGCACGCTCGGGCGCGAGATCGGCAAGCGCGGCTATATCTTCATCAATGGCGCGTGCCCCGGCTTGCCCAATGACGCGTTGATGGGCGCCAAAGAATGCCATGCGTTCACCATTGGCGTCTCGCCCGCGTTCTCCGAATACGAGCACATCAATGAATACCTGTCGCCCCACGCGCACGACATGATCATCTATACCGGCATGGGCTTCATGTCGCGCGACATCATCAATATCCGTTCCGCGGACGCGGTGGT
>DAISLF010000022.1:0-10921 GCA_036820585.1 Candidatus Peribacteria bacterium
GTGCGCAGCATGGATTTCTACGTGTTCGCGGTGCACCGCGCGGAAGCAGGCGGCAGCTTCCACGATGTCTTCCGGGACCAAATGGAGAAGCGTCTGCGCGTGAAGCTGCATATTCCCGCGCATACCGCCTTTTCGTCCGAGCAGGTGAAGGACTCGCCGGCGTATGAGCGCACGCTGGAATCCGCCTGGAGCTGTTCCTACCGGGCGATGCGCGGGCATACGGATATGCGAAACCCGGCGGGCTACGCGATGGCCAAAGATCTCGCCTATTTCCGCGGCTGGCTCCTGGATCACCAGCTGCAGGTGAGCGGCTACGGCTTCGTGAATGAAGCTTCGATTTGCAGCATCGGCCAACTGCGCGTGCTGGCGGAGTTCAACATCCGCGAAGAGCAGCTGCCGGCGCCGTTCAAAGACGTTACCTCGCAATACCTGCGAAAGCTTCTCTCGCAGCGAACGGCCACGGGATCGTTCGCGGCGAAGAGGAGATCGGAGAAACTATCATGAAAAGGCCAGGAAAGTCAGAAAGGTGAGAAAGAAAAGAAAGGCAATGAAGCCAAGAATTTCCTGAATTTTCTCACTTTTCTATCTTCTCTCACTTTTCTGCCCTCATTCAATATGCCCCTTTCTCATATCCATCTTCTGCTGCGTCACCACCGTCGCACCCTTCTTCGCCGTCACTTCCCACCGCACGCGGATCTTGACCGATATGCGTGAATCAGAGTGCAAGAAGAGCTCCAGCGTGTGTCCCGCTTGCAACGCGATCGGATGTTGGATCGGCAGGAAGATCTGCTGCCAGTGCGTCTGCGGATTACCCGGCGCCGTGCCGAGCGTGATACCCGGCGCAAGAGTCGCCTGCCACCATACGGCGAACCCGTAGACGGTGACGGGTGCCGCGATCTTCCAGCGGATATCCGCCTGGCGGATGCTGGCGTTGTCTTCGCGAAAATCAACGGTATCCCAACTGCGAATGGCATCCGGAGCTCGCAGGAGATCAGCCTGCCCAATGTCTTTGACGTAGATATTGTGCAAACAAATTTCTTTCGCCGCAGCGAAGTCCAACCCGTATCCGATGCCGTCCCAGATATTGAGCTCGCGCCAGAGGCGTTCGCTGCTCACCGGCGCGACAAATTGCTCGAGTGCGGCAGGGATCATGACGCCGCCGGGCTTCAGGAACCGCCGGGCGTCGTTCATGATCTCGATGATATTTTCTTCCAGTGCGAAGTTCCCGAGCGTTTCGCAGACGACGATGTCGGCCTTGGGCGGGTTACGTACCTCGGTGGAATGCTTATGCTCAAAGCGGCAGTTGCCGATGCCGCTCTGCGCCGCGATTTTTTTGCTGAGCGAAAGCAGCTCCGACACTTCATACAAATGACATTGCTTGGCGCCGAGCTTCGATGCGAGAAAACTTAAAAATCCCGTGCCGGACCCGATGTCGGCCACGACCGATTCCCCCGGCTGGATGACGCTTTGAAGCGCACGATACAATGCATCGTTGCGGATGTTGTCGGCCAGGATGAGACGCTGGTATTCGATCATTGGAGAATAACAGAGTAACTCAATAGCAGAAGAACCGGAACGAATTCCACTCACCGAACCCCCGTTACTCAGTTATTCAGTTCTCAGTTACTCAGTTCTCAGTTATTCCTTGCGCCGCATCTGTTCCACATCCGCCAACACGTCTGCCGCATGCTCCTCCGGCCGGACATTCTCGTAGATCTTGGCGATGGTGCCCTCGGGATCAATGAGGAAGGACGTACGTACCGTCCCCATATACGACTTGCCCATGAACTTCTTCTCGCGCCGGACGCCATAGATCTGCACCGTCTCGCGCGCCGTATCGGAAAGAAGGATGTAGGGGAGCTTGTATTTGTCGGTGAACTTCTGGTGGCTTTCGGGGGAATCGGTGCTGATGCCGAGTATGATGCAGTGGCGCTTGAGGAATTCCTCCGACAGATCGCGCAGCCCGCATGCCTCCTTGGTGCAGCCGGGCGTATCGTCCTTCGGATAAAAATACACGAGCACCCACTTGCCGCGGTAATCGCCCAGCGAGCGGATATTGCCCTCGGCATCGGGGAGCGAGAACGCCGGTGCGGGTTTGCGGACGGACGGCGGCATAGGAAGAAAGAGGATAGCAGAGCGACGGGGGAAGCAAAGGGAGGAAGCGCAGTTTTCTTTGATGCCATTGTCGCCCTCATGCCCCGACGTATCTCCGCGATATTTTAGAGACCGGTCCACCGAGGATGCACCTCGCGACGCTCTCATCTGCTATTCTTGGATGCGCATGGCCAAAACCGAGAAAGCACCGTCACTGCGTTCCACCGCCCTGCGCTCGCTTGAGCGCGGACGCGCTTGGCTCCAGCAGGCCCGCAATACCCAAACGGGAACGATGGAAAGCAACGGCAAGAGCACGCCGCTCCCTCTCGCAACCGCGGAGCGCCCGGTACTGGTGGGGCATTTGGGAGTGCGCAGCGTGGTACGCGCCACGTTCGCGCTGCTGGCGATCGCCTTGGGCATCGTGCTGGTGATCATGCTCCATACAATCATCTTGCTGCTGTTGCTCGGCATCTTCATCGCGACTCTCATCGATCCCGGCGTGCGATTGCTGCGCAAATGGGGCATCCCCGAAAGCATCGGCATCCTGCTCCATTATCTCGTATTCCTCTCTTTCGCCGGCTACCTGCTCGTCTCGCTGGTGCCGGTGATCGCCAAGCAGCTGGGCGATATCGCGGTGCTCAGCCAAAGCGAGATGCAGCGTCTCCTCACCGATCGCACGATCGCGCTTCCGCTCGTCTCCCGCGAAACCAATATCCGCCTCACGATGTATCTGCGCATGGTCTTGCACGATCTCTCCATCGGCGGACTTCCCGATGCGCTGCGTACGTTCGGCGACAATCTGGCGACCCTCACCTCCGGCTCGCTGCAATTCGCCGCCGCTTTCGCGCGCTCGGCGCTCGGCTTCGCGCTGGATACCTTCATCGTGCTGCTCTTTGCGTTCTTCATCCAGCTTGAGAAGCAGCGCAGCTTCACATGGTTCAAGCGCCTCTTTCCCCGGACGTACTGGCCGTATATCGACGCCAAAGCCGGCATGATCTACGAGCGCCTGGGCATGTGGGCGCGCGGGCAACTGATGCTCTGTCTCTCCATCGGCCTTCTCACGCTCGCGTGTCTGCTGATCTTGCGCATGCCTTACGCGCTCACGCTCGGCATCCTCGCGGGCTTCACCGAATTCATCCCGTACGTGGGCCCGCTCATCGGCGCCGTTCCGGCCGTGCTCATCGCGGTGGCGCATGGCGGCTTCGGCTGGGCGCTCATCGTCGCCGGCGTTTATTATCTCATCCAGACTTGCGAGAACAACTTAGTGGTGCCGCTCATCATGAAGCACGCCGTGAACCTGTCGGCCGTCGCCATCATGCTTTCCATGATGGTGGGCGTCAGCTTCCCCATGGTGATCCATCCGGTCTTGGGCATCCTCGTCTCCATCCCGCTCGCGAGCATCGGCAGCATCTTTTTAGAAGACCTGCGGCGGCATCGCAGGGAGCAGTCGCCTGCGTAAGAGAAAACACCGATGACCGGACAAAAACTCAAAGACTTCAAGGAGTGCAAAGATGCTCTTTCTTCGGCTTCTTCGGATTCCACGATCTCTTGGATCTCCTCCGCGCGATTCCTTTTGACGATTGCGCCACGCGCGAACGGCTATACTCCCGCCATGCGACACATTCCCGAACGCTGGCTGCATCTGTTCTTTCAAACCGGCATGGTCATCAAGGCGCTGGACGGGCTGCTGGAAGTGGCAGGCGGCATTGCGCTGCTGCTCGTAAGCACACGCTGCACCACTGGATCGATGCCGTCACCTGGCACTCGTTTGCCACGAGCGAATGGCACGTGCTCGGCACGCTGCTGCTTCCTCTTTCACAGACTCTCACGCCCAATATGCAACTCTACGCGGCCATCTACCTGCTCATTCACGGCGTCATCAAACTCCTGATAGTATGGAATTTGCTGCGGGAGCGGCTGTGGGCATTTCCCTTCTCGCTCATCACGCTAGCGCTGTTCGTCTTACTGCAAACCTTCCATCTCTTCCGAAAATTTTCGCCCTGGCTCCTGGGTCTCACGATCCTCGATGTCATCGTTATCCTGCTTGTGTCGCACGAGTATCGGTTTCGTAGCGTGCAAGGCAAGAAGAACAGAGAAGCGACCGTCGTTTCTCCTGGACTTCCTTCTGCGAAAAATTGAAAATGAAAACTGAGAAATGATTGTCTTTCCGTTTTTCCTTTTTCATTCGTCATTTTTCATTCCCTATGCGCCGCCTCTTCCCGCTCCTGGCCGCTTCCCTCTGCTTGTTGGTATCGCCGCCCGCCACTTCTTGCTTTGCATTGATCTGGCCGGTCAATGGCAAAAGCTACACCGTGCCCCTGCGCTTCCGTAAGCCCACCCTGCAAACAGCCGCCCCCGGGGTGCCGTCCCACAGTAACAGCTTGCTGCGCAACACGCAGCGCCGCAAAGACGTGACGAACATCGGCGGAGCCATCTTCTCGTACCGCCGCGACAACCATAACGCGGTCCTCAAAATGATCCCGCTCGATTCGCCGACCGAAATCTGCCGCGACGGCGCCAAAAGCTGCTCCGGCCTGGTGGACATGACGCCCTTCAAAAAATACCTGACGACCGATACCGTCCCCCGCGACCCGCAGGCACCAGCGCAAGGAAACGGCACGCGCTACTTCGTGTACCGCGATTACACCAACGCCGTCTTCGTCACCGCGCCCGACGCGGAGACCGGCTGGGTGATTAAAGTGCAGAAGTGAGGGGACGGATGTGAGAAAAGTGAGAAACGCTAAGAAGGCTAGAAATGAAATGAACAAACCTCTCCCTTTCTCACTTTCCTCACTTTTCTCACATTTCTGCCCTTAAAGCCCGCACCGCCCCCGTAATGCCCGCAGGTCCGTCGCACTCAACGTACTGGTTTTCGATTGGTTGAGGTAGTACATGATGCTTCCGGAATCCACGAGGTGGCCCAGCCCCAGCGCATGGCCCAGCTCGTGAGCCAACAAGCGGCGCAGTTCGTTTGCACCTTCGAAGGAATAAGCCGAGATCCGTTGTCCGCGCGCGTCCGACTCGTAGAGGCCTGCTTCGTACTCGTTACCGATGGCAGAGCCGATGGATTGGAACTGGTCGATGGAGAGATTTTGGGCGGCCGCCAGATCGCGCAGCACCGAGACGACGGCATTGATGTCCGCCGCCTGCTTCTGGAGCGCCGCCTGCTGCTCATTCAAGGAATCCGCTTGCGCATTGAGCGCATCATGCTCCTGGTTGAATTGCCGCGCCTGCGCCGCCGTCACGCCGCCGTTCTGCGCGAGCCGATGCGCCTCGACGCCATACACGTCTTTGCGTTCGTTATAGCGCGCCAGTTTTTGCTCGTAGGCGGCATCGGCCGCATCGTAGTTCTTCTTGAGCGCGTCATAACGCGCATGCAATTGATCATAGGATTGGCGCCCCGCATCGAGGTGGATGCCAAGCGTCTTCATCTGGTCGCGCGCCTGCTGGCGCTGATCGTACAGAGCGCTGATCGCAAGCCCGCCCGTGGAGACCGGCGCGAAGAGCGGACGCTGCGCGCCGTTGCTCCACAGCTTCGCCGCTTGCGCCGTCGCCTCTGCAAAGTCTGCCTTGCTGATGCCAAACCGCGGATCGACCGCACCGATGCTATACAGGATGGGCGAAGCGCACGGCCTCAGGTGCCGCAGCAAGAAAAATACGGCCACTGTGGCGAGTGAAAGCGCGAGCAGCCATCCGAGAATGCGGCGGATCATAAAAGAGTGACTCCTAAGCATTGCCTGAATCGCAATCGGCCTCAACTCTTCTCGCTTGTTTTCATTGCCTGAGAATGCACGAACGAAAAGCCAGCATCGTCTGACTGCACGCCTCGGCATTCCAAGAGCTCGTGCGTCTGCTCGGAAGCCATAGCATCGCGCGAAGTCCTGAAGGAAGGGAATATCTCTGCATGTTAAATCATCTACAAACGAGCCTGAATACGTTTAGGCGAATCTAGGCAGGTAGATGGATTGCTCTCGCAAATATCCGCTTTACATGCCTTCCTCGGAAAGGCCGATCGAGTCGGTTCTGGGATGAGATTACAAAGGGAAGGATTTGAAGTTTGCTCTGCAACTTGCTGAATGCAAAGATCACGGTCATCCAAAATATCTTGTCTGGAACCATGGAAGTCCCGACAAAGATGAACGTCTTTTTGATTTGTTGCGATATCGAGAATGCAATTTCTCTCTCGCCGGTCGTCCGTAAATTTCTTACATGTTTCTATGCTTTTTGGCAGGAGCTTCTGGAACAATAAGCACTGAATATGACCATCAGGATCAGTAATGCGTTTACAATCAACTGTAATATCACCGCCTTCCAGCGCTACAATCGTATAGCACTGTTTCACGTCATCTTTTGTAACAGTTTTTATATCTCCGTGAAGAGTAAGAAATTGTTGGATTCCCTCGCAAATATGTTTATCGTTAAAATTCAAGGCATCAAAAGCTGAAGAGATCGTTGATGAATAACAGCTCTGGAGTGAAAAATCTGCATTCGCATGTTTGCCTTCTTCGCATATATTCACATCTATCTTCATCTTCGCGATTGCGATGTAACACGCGTCTGGCGTAACGGAAAGGTTGCACAGCAATGGATCATTACGCATATCGGCTGCGTTGACCACTTCATCGGAAGTAGGGCCGAATATATGGGGTTGTGAGAAGAAAAGGCCAAGAACCGAGGCGATATCAATAAAAATGAGACACGCTCCAACCCATAGGAATGGGTGAATTTTGCCAATCAGGCGGAAAAATTTCATCGGAAAGAAAGAATGAGAAAGAGCGGGGAAAAAATCGAAATCCCTATAAGCAGCAGAAGACCGCCTAGAAGAAAAACTCTGCTTTTCCCTTTTGCCTTTCTTATGCTGCCAGCAAAGAATCCCATAAGAGCAAAAAATACTGCATCCGCAAAAACAATGCCCACAAACTTCCATAAGCCACTATACAAACCGGAATTGGATGGCTGCACGACCGAAAAAAACAGAGACGCTAGAAATAAAGCAGGATAGTTTAGGATAGCTGACATCACCCCACACATTCCTTGGGTCCAAGCCCCAAAACAGCCAGCGGAAAGATCCGGCCATGTTGTAACCAAAGCGTATGTCATACCCACAGCTGCCCCTAAAAATGCGCTGTTTCGACGGCTGCTGTAATACATGCAGTCATTATCCTCTTCACATTAGAACAAAAAACAATGGAAAATCAAAAGACAAGCTTCAAAGTGGAGAAGGTTTGAACATCATCACAGTCCTCTACCTATAGACATCTTTCCTATGACCGATCGCGACAACGAACACCGTCAGAATCTTCTTTTCGATTGTATAGAGAATACGATAGGGCCAGACACGCATGGTATAGAGGCTCACTAATTCACCCTGGAGTTTTTTTCCTCGAAAAGGATCTTCTGCCATCAAATCTATACTTTGCGTGATTCGCTCTTGATCGCGGTGCGGGAGTTTCTGTAGCTGTTTTTCTGCCTTTGGCTTGATGATAATGCGAAACATCTTCACAGGTGTAATTCTTTCTTTACCTGTGAAAGCTCTTTTCCTCCTTTCTCCTTCAATCCCTCCCGAATATCTTTCATCAGCTGCGGATCCGACATGATCTCCAGCGTCTCCTGCCATCCATCGAATTCTTCCTGAGACATGATCACCACAGGTGCTGCTCCGGTGAGAGTGACTGTCACATTGGCACCCGGCGTGGCGGCAAACTTCAGGAGCTGGAAGAAATTCTTGCGCGCTTCAGTGGCGGACACGGTCTTGTGCATAGAATGTACATTGTAGCGTACATAAAGGGACATGACAAGAAATATTCATTCTTTCCTCATCTGTATGCTACAATTTCGCAGACAGATGCCTGCACAATACCCCACCATCACCCTCAAACCGGAGCGCGATTGGCCGCTACGCAACCGCCATCATGCCATCTACCAGAATGCGATCGTGTCGCTTGCAGGCATCGAGACCGGATCCATCGTGGAAGTGCGCGGCAGCAAAGAGGAGTTCCTGTGCTATGCGATGATCAACCTGAAAGCCTACATCTGCGGACGCGCGATTGCATTTGAGGAGGGCGATCCGCTGGAGACGATGCGCCGCGCCATGAAGCGCGCCATCGAATTGCGCCGTCACTTCTTTGGAAGCGAAGACACGACGGCCTATCGCCTGATCAACGCCGAAGGCGATGAGATCCCGGGGCTGATCGTGGATCAATATAATGACGTGCTCGTCGTGCAGTTCACGACGCTCGGCATGGATCGCTTGCGCGGCTGGGTGGCGACAACCTTGCAGGAGCTGTGCGGCGCGACCGCGATCTTCGAGAAATCCACCGGTGCCGCGCGCAAGAAGGAAGGCTTGGAGCCGCGCGAAGAATGGCTCACGGGCAAAGGCGATGACACCGTGGAAGTGCGCGAACGCGGGATGAAATTCCTCATCACGCTTCAGGGCAGCCAGAAGACCGGGCTCTTTTTGGACCAGCGCGAGATGCGTTCGCTTGTGCGTTCGCTCGCCGCGGGCAAGACGGTGCTCGATTGCTGCAGCTACGTGGGAGGCTTCTCGCTCGCGGCGCTCCTCGGCGGCGCGGCGGCGGCCGATGCGGTGGATTACGATCCCTTGGCGCTTGCGCGCGCGAAGGAGCATATGGAGATCAATGGCGTCGGCGCCTCGGAATTCAATACCTATGAAGGAGACATCTTTGATTTCCTGCGCCAGCGTCCGTCCGCGCGCCCGTACGACTTCATCATCCTCGATCCGCCCGCATTTGCGAAACGCAGCAGCGATCTGGATCAAGCGAAGCACGCCTATACCGACCTCAACCGCATGGGTATGCAATTGCTGGCGCCCGGCGGCTTGCTCCTCACCTGCTCCTGTTCCTACCAGATCGATCCGCAAACATTCCAGACCATCGTCTTCCACGCCGCGCGCCAGGCGGGACGGTCGGTCAAAATCCTCCAGCGCCACCGCCAGGCCTTCGATCACCCGGTGAATATCTACCATCCGGAAACGGATTACCTCAAAAGCTTGCTCCTGTGGGTGGAGTGAGACGAGAAAGCCCTGGCACCTTTGTGCGAGCTCGGCCCCGACTGCGGCCCGGATCACGCCTTGCCCTTCGACCGACGAAGCCTCTATACCCTCGATGAGCAGATACTGGAGACGTTGAAGTTCTGTAATAATTGACCATATCGCAACCGCTTTCCCTCGAACCACCGGGCAGGAATGCCTGCTCCCATGGGGGAAAAGATGGATGTTTGTGAACTCATCGCATAGAAAGAAACGAAGGAAATCATAAAAGCAGCCACTCCACGGAACAGCGAGAGGAATAGGGCCCGCGCGTCATCATGGGGGGTGGCGGCTGGCGGAGGAGACCTCTGACGCGCGGTGCCTTTCTTTTGGAACTTTTCTTGTGGGACAGACAAGAAAAGTACACCCAAAGGGAGGAACCAGGACAAAAGAATCTAAATCTTTAAAACTATATCAAAAAGCGTGTCCCACTATTTCTTCGCTTCCACAGAGATAAGCGAATACCTGCTATGAGATGAAACTACTTCAAAAACTTTCTTCTCAAATATTACTTCTCCGTCCTCACTCCCAGCACCCGCAGCGCATTCAAGATGACGAGCACATCCACCACCTCCTGCAACATCGCGCCGCCCACGGGCGGAATATAGCCGAGTGACGCGACCATCATAAGGACGATACTCAGCCCGATACCCGCATAGATACTCTGCTTTGCAATGCGCAGCACCTGATGGCCGATACTGAGTGCCTCGCCCACGCGCTCAATCTGATCGACCAGGATGACGACATCGCCCGCTTCGGACGAAGCGGTGGAGCTCTGTCCCATCGCGATGCCCACGTCCGCGGCGGCAAGGGCGGGCGCATCGTTGATACCGTCCCCTACCATCACCACGGGACCGATGCTGCGCGACAACGCTTTCACTTCGCGCACTTTATCGGCAGGCAAACATTCCGAGCGCACATCTCGCTGCGAAAGGCCGATCTCGCCTGCGATGCGCAGAGCGGTATTGCGCTTATCTCCCGTGAGCATCAGTACTCTTCGGATGCCGAATGTCCGCAGGCCCGCAAAGAGACTTCGCACATTGGGGCGTACGGTATCCGCGAAGAAGAGAGTGCCCAGCACTGCCGCGTCATCGGCCAGATAGACGGCGATGCGGCCTTCGCGGCTGGCTGCCTCATGCTTCTTTTCCTCGGACGCCGAGACGGGAATCCCTTGCGACTGCACAAACGACAGACGCCCCACAATGTAGCGTTTCCCGCCGATGCTCCCTATCACTCCCCGGCCGAATTCCTCCTGGAATCCCTCGGGGGAAAAGAGCGTGATGCCTTTTTCGCGCGCCGCCTGCACGAGCGACCGGGCCAGCACGTGCGCGGAAAGCTGATCGAGCGAGGCTGCGATAGCCAGAATGTGGTCGGCATCGGATGCATGTGCTTCGATCGCCGTCAGCGCGGGCACGCCGAGCGTGAGAGTGCCGGTTTTGTCGAAGACGAAGGACTGCGCTTCGCCGAGCTTCTCGAGCGCTCCGCCGTTGCGCACGATGATGCCGCGTCCGGCCGCCTTGCTGATGCCGGCTGCGAACGCGATGGGAGTGGCGAGGATGAGCGGGCACGGAGTCGCCACGACGAGAACCGAGAGCAAACGCAGCGGATCATGCGACAATATCCATGCGAGACCCGCGAGCAGAAATGTCGCCGTCGTGAACCAAACGCTGTAGCGGTCCGCCAGCCGCACGAACGGCGCCTTCTGCTCTTCGGCTTCGCGCACCAGCCGGACGATCTGTGCGTAGCGGCTCTCGCTGCTCGGCCGCACGGCCTTCACCG
>DAISLF010000023.1:0-6347 GCA_036820585.1 Candidatus Peribacteria bacterium
CTTGCCGACAATAAGAAAATCCAGGATATCGGCGGCAGCGCTTTTTTGGCGGAGCTTGCCACCAGCGTGCCCACATCGTCGCATGTGTACCAGTACGGCCAGATCGTTAAAACGAAATCGGTCCATCGCCGCATCATTGATGCCGGCCAAAGAATCACGGCGCTGGGATATGAAGTGGAGCGGCCCATCGTGGATTTGCTCGATGAAGTCGAGAAAACCATCTTCCAAATTTCCAATGCGTTTCTCAAAGAAAAATTCGTCCACATCCGCGAGGTGCTCGATTCGCGCTATGAGAAATTCGCCGAGATGCACGAATCCCCCGATGACAATGCCATCAAGGGAGTGGCGACGGGATTCGCGGCGCTGGATATGAAGCTCTCCGGCTTTCAGCCAAGCGATCTGGTGATCCTCGCCGCTCGTCCCAGCATGGGGAAAACAAGCCTTGCGCTCAATATCGCCCAGAATGCGGCGATCAAGAATCACAAAACCGTCGGAATCTTCTCCTTGGAAATGAGCAAAGAGCAGCTGGTGGATCGTCTGTTCGCTTCCATGCTCGGCGTGGACTCCTGGAAGCTGCAGCGCGGCAAGCTCGATGACAGCGATTTCCAAAATATGGGCCCGATCATGGATGAACTCAACAAAGCCAATATCTTCATCGATGACTCGGTGGCGTCGTCCATGCCCGAGCTGCGTGCCAAAGCGCGGCGCCTGCAGATGGAGCATGGGCTTGATATGCTCGTGATCGACTACCTTCAGCTGATGAGCACCGGCAATCACAGCTACGCCGGCAACCGCGTCCAGGAAATTTCCGAAATTTCGCGGTCTCTTAAGCAAATCGCGCGAGAATTGCATATTCCCATTCTCGCTCTCTCCCAGCTTTCACGCGCCGTAGAAACGCGTCCGGGCAATATTCCCGCCCTCTCCGATCTGCGCGATTCCGGTTCCATCGAACAGGACGCGGACGTGGTGCTCATGATGTACCGCGAAGATTATTACGAAGAAGACAGCGATCGTCCCGGCATGACCGACATCTATATCCGCAAGCACCGCAACGGTCCGGTGGGCAGGGTCGAGCTGCATTTCAAAAAAGAACAGATGCGCTTCTATGATGTCGATAAAGCGCACTCCGCAACGGCCCGTCACGACGAGGATTGAGCCTGCTGCCTCGATAGGATATTGTGCTTCCATGCCTTCTCTCGCCCTCCATGTCCGCCCCGATCTGTCGCTGGCGGCGATCTTGCTGTATGCCTTTTTCGCCTTTGCGCTGGGGCTTCTTTTTACGCCGTGGTTCGTCACGTTTCTGCGCGGCAATAAGCTGGGAAAGCAGCTGCGCGTCGAGACGGTGGATGGCCGCGAGGCTTCTATTTTTCGCAAGTATCACGAGAAAAAATTTGGCACGCCTACGATGGGCGGGCTTCTCATTTGGGGAGCCATCGTTGTTACCGTTCTTTTCTCGCGATTCCTCGCGTATGCGGGAGTGGTGCAGAATTCCTTGCTGCAGCGCGGCCAAGTGTACTTGCCGCTCTTCATGCTTCTCTCGCTCGGTATTTTGGGAGCCATCGATGATTACTTGAATGTGGTGGGCGCGAATGAGCGGCAATGGCAGAAAAAGCTGCAACCTATCCGGGTGTTCTTTTTGGTGATGAGCATCGTGATCTTCCTGGGCGGAGCCTATGTATTGGCCACGGGACGCGCGTTATCCGTTTTCAATGGTGCGACATCCATGCCGCTCATCGTTTTTCTTCTGTATGTTCTCTCGATCGCGTACCTGGGCTCTGCGACCGCGGTGCTCGATGATTGGGTGAAGCATCGTTGCAGGAAACCCAACAAGAAGGGCGGCCTGGCGGTCATTCCCAAAATAACATCGCTCCTCGTCATCAGCCTCATCGGCGCCTTGTGGTTTTATTTTAAACTGGGATACAACTCGGTCTATGTTCCCTTCATGGGACCCGTGACCGTCGGCTGGTGGTACATTCCGCTCGCGATGTTCATCATCGTGGGCACTTCCAATGCCGTGAATGTGACGGACGGCTTGGATGGCCTGGCCGGCGGCTTGCTCGTGATCGCGTTTGGGGCGTTCGGTGTGCTGGCCTATTTGAATGGTCTCGCGGTCCTGGCCGCGTTCTGCGCCATCGCGGCCGGTGCGATTGCCGCGTTCCTATGGCACAACGTGCCGCCCGCGCTTTTCTATATGGGTGATACCGGCGCCTTGTCGCTGGGAGGCGTGCTGGGTGTCATTGCGCTGATGACGGACCAGGTGCTGGTGCTGCCGCTCATCGGCGGCATTTTTGTCATCGAGATGCTCTCGGTCATCATCCAGTTGACGAGCAAACGGCTGCGCGGCGGGAAGAAAATATTCAAAGCCGCGCCCATCCACCATCATTTTGAGGCGCTCGAATGGGGCGAGAGCAAAGTGACCATGCGCCTGTGGATCATCGGCGCGTTCCTCGCGTTTCTGGGCATTGCCATCGGCTTTTACGCATCGCGCGAGCGCATCGGAGTGGCAATGCCGGCGGATCAGACTGTGAACGCGCTCTGAAAGAAAAGGACAACTCATCCGTCTCAGAGAGCAAGATGGGCATTCATCTCATCCGTTTCTCTGGTCACTTTTTATCCTCTTCGATACCATCAGCGTATGTTACGCGTCGCTATCAATGGGTACGGCCGCATCGGCCGCAACGTCCACCGGCAATTTGTGGAACAGTACGGAGACGAAGTGGAAGTGGTCGGCGTCAATGCCTCCTCCTCCGCCGATCTGCGTGCGTATCTCCTGAAGTACGATTCGCTGCACGGCCGTTTTCCGGCGGACATTCAAACGGGAGGCGAGCATTTTTCGGTGAATGGAAAGCAGGTGCGGGTGGTGAAGGAGCGCGAGCCGGCCAAATGCCCGTGGAAAGAACTGCATGTGGATGTGGTGGTGGAAGCGACGGGCCATTTCGAAACGCATGAGGAAGCGAAAGGCCATTTGACGGCTGGCGCCTGCAAAGTGATCGTGACGGCGCCCATGAAGGACGACACGCCGACCTTCGTGAAGGGAGTGAACGATCATGAGCTGACGGCTCAGAATGACGTGATCTCCAATGCGTCCTGCACCACCAACTGCATCGCGCCGGTCATCAAAGTGGTTGATGAGGCTTTTGGGATCCAATATCTGCTCGTGAGCTCCGTGCACGCGTTCACCGCATCGCAGAATTTGCTGGATAACAAGCCCCAAGAGCAGGGCGAGCTGCGCCGGGCGCGCGCCGCCACCCTCTCGGTGATTCCCACGAAGACCGGCGCCGTCAAAGCATGCGGCAAAATCTTCCCGCATCTGAAGGGCAAATTGGACGGCATGGCATTCCGCGTGCCCGTCCCCACAGTGAGCTGCGCTTATATGGCGTTCACGCTCAAAAATTCCACGACGGAGCAAGAAGTGCTGCAAAAACTGGAAGAAGCCAGCCGCACGCCTTCCATGAAAGGCATTCTGTCGGTTTCGCATGAGCAATGCGTTTCCATCGATTTCCAAACGGATCCGCATTCGTCCATCGTGGATGCTCCGTCCACCAAGGTGGTGGAGGGACATGCCGTACAGCTCCTGAGCTGGTATGACAACGAATGGGGCTACGCGATGCGCGTCACCGAAATGGCGCTGAAGCTGGGATCTTTTATTCAATGACCAAGTTTCCTGCTGATTGGCCGCAGTGTGATTGATGATTCTGTTCTGGTAGTATCCGCGTATTCCTCTGCCTTATGCCTTCTCCCGCCCGCCTCTCGCTCAACGCTCACCTCTTCCAACACGCGAAGGTGCCCGATGACTTGCAGCATTTGATGCTGGATGTCGCGAAGGCCGCCAAATATATTCACTTCGCCATCCGCACGACGGATACGGGTTTGGCGGGTTCACGCAACCAATTCGGCGAAGAGCAGGTGAAGCTGGATGTCTTGAGTGACGACATCATTCGTCAGCACCTCACCGAGAGCAGGCTGGTGGCGACGTATATTTCCGAAGAGCAAAAAGACATCGTGGAATTGCGCAAAGATGGAAGGTACTCGGTGGTGTTCGATCCGCTGGATGGCTCATCGCTCGTGGAGGTGAATTTCGCGATCGGTTCCATCTTCGGCATCTACGAAGGCAAAGACGTGATCGGGTGCACGCCGCGCGAGCAAGTGGCGGCGCTCTATATCATCTACGGGCCGCGCACCCTGCTCGTCTACTCGGCGGGCAACGGCGTGCATGAGTTCATCTTAAACGAAGTCGGCGAATTCACGCTCCTGCGCGAATACCTGGGTGTCGGCGACACCGCCAAGAACTACAGCCCCGGCAATCTCGCGGCCATCGACGAGAACGAAGCCTACCGCGCGCTCCTCCACCGTTGGCTTGCCGAGAAGCTGACGCTGCGCTACTCCGGCTGCATGGCGTCCGATATCCATCATATCTTCAGCAAAGGCCAAGGCATCTTCACCAATGTCGGCGGCAACAAGTATCCGGAAGGCAAATTGCGTCTCGCCTTCGAATGCGGACCGTTCGCGTACCTGATGGAGCAAGCAGGCGGCAGCGCATCCGATGGTTCACAGCCGATCCTCGACAAGAAAATCCGCGATCTCGATCAGCGCACGCCTATCATCATCGGATCGAAGAATGATGTGGAAAAAGCGTGTGAGGTGCTGCGAGGGAATCAATGAAAATTAGAAAGAATAATTTTCATTTTAGTCCCAAAACGGCTGTTCCGTTGCCAGCTTCATCACATCGTCCAGCGTTCGAGTGGGGTCGCTGCGCTTCTGTTTGCCTTCCAGACGGAAGACCCCCTTCATGGAGCGGTACGTACCCCACGGGTAATACTTCCGGCCGCTGCGCTTGCGTTCGCCTTTGTCTTTGGCATCGGGGGCGGGCGGCGCGTAGGGCATCGATTTCGGATTGCCCGACCGGTTCCACTCCACTCGGGCGACGACAGTGCGACTGTCGGGGTCCACATAGACCAAATCCTGATCGCCGAAGCTTCCGGGGTCGCAGGAAGGCGCGGGGACAGGGGCCGGTGCGGGAGGAATGACGGAATCGGTCATGAGTAGATGGGATGATCTTCCGCAGCCGGGGCGGGCGGAGGCGGAGGCGGTGGAGGCACAGACGTCAGAATCTCGTGATGTTCCTCGCTGATCTGGTCTTCGGGATGCCGGAATTGCTCGCTGAAGTGCGAACGGCGGTACTCCAGGAAACGGATGAGCGACTCTACGAGCGTGCAGAGGCCGCCGATAAGGCAGATGTAGAGCCCGTAGCGGACTTCCATCCGGGAGAATTCGAAGGATACCTTCATGAGCACCGAGAGAGAAGCCAAGGTGAGAATCACCGCTTGCGCCGAGGCTGCCAGGCGGAAAATCTCGCGATGTTTTTTCTTCTTGATGAGAATCGGTCCTCCGCAGAGCGGAATGATCGCAAGCAGCAAAATGGCAAGGTACAAGAGCAGGACGCAGATACCCAGGAATTCGGTATAGAAGCCCAGGCCCGAGTACGACACATGGTCGCCGCCGATCCAATCCCCGCTCACCCAGGGCAAAAAAACGCTGAAGAACGCGATGAGCGCGCCGCCATTGAGGATTCGTTCCTCCAATTCCATCATTGCCAGGCCGCGGATGAAGCGCGATTGCATCGGGCAAAGGATAGCACAGTCCGGGGTTTCATTCACCACGCCGGTCCATGATTTTTGCAAGAAAGAATGGAGAAAAAGACAGCCGAACCCTCCTGCAATAAATCCCGCTGGGCAGTACGCTCTCTCCGATGGTTACCCGCTCTTCTTTGGCCATAGATGTCCGCGAAGCATGCCGGCCGCACCGTGCCGGGAAGGCGCAATGGACGTATGGCTTTGTGAGCGAGTTGCTCCATAGAAACATCCCTCTCATTTTGCTGACGGATGACGGGCCCTTGCCGCCCGAATGGCGCGCACACGAGCAGAAAGTGCTCCGCATCCCAGGTACTGGTTTGCAGTGGCACTGGCACGCTCTTGCGTGGCTGCGGCGCCGCAGCGATGTGCTGTGCGTTCATCCCACGAGCTACATCGTCCCCGCCCTCGCTGTGGGACGCATCGCCTGTATTCCCATCGTGCATGATTTGATCGCCTTTCGCGGCGAGCCGCATCAGCGCAGAGCCATTCTCATCGAGCGTTTTACGCTGCGCCGTGCAGTCCGTCATGCCCGCCATGTGCTGACGGTCAGCGACGCGACGCGCCAGGATCTTCTCGCGCGCTATGCCTTTTTATCTCCCACCGGCGTCACCGCGATCTATGCCGGCCCGCACCGGCCGCACGCGCCGAAAAATGTGTCCGACGATCAAACGATTCTCTCTATCGCCACGCTCTCGCCGCGCAAGAATCAGCTGC
>DAISLF010000023.1:6357-10497 GCA_036820585.1 Candidatus Peribacteria bacterium
CCTATGAATCTCTCCCCGCCGATCTGCGCCGAAGCCATCGTCTGCTTCTCGTCGGCCAGCGCGGATGGCAGGATAGCGAGATCATCGCCGCCGCGTCCAAAACGACTGGCGTGCGTTGGCAGCCCTATGTGCCCGATGAGATCTACGAGCAGTTGCTCCACACCTGCACGCTCTTCGCGCTTCCGTCGCTCTACGAAGGATTCGGCATGCAGATTTTGGATGCGCTCCAGCGCGGCATCCCCGTCCTCACAACCAATCGCGGCAGTCTCGCCGAAGTGGCGGGCGCCGCCGCATGCATCGTGGATCCCGAATCGGTGCCATCCATCGCAGCCGGGATCGAGAAAATCCTGCGTAACCGAGACTATAGAAATGAACTGCGGCGCGCGGGTCCCGAAGCGGCGCAGCGCTATTCCTGGGCCAGGACGGCGGATTTGTTTTTGAGCGTGACGGAGCGAATGCAATAAAGCCCGCTTGTATTTTTTACTGTTCTTCAGGGCCGCACCTCGGCGTGACAATCGGTTACCGTTCTCTTTGATTTTCTGTGCCTTGCTCTCTGCTATGCTTTCCCCATGCCCCTCGCCTATTCCCGCATCGGTGTCACGGTGAAATCCGATTTGGATCACAAAGACGCCGTGCTGCGTGACGTCTTGAAAGTGCTGGAGAACACAGGCGCGCAGATTTGCGTGGATAAGAACAGAATGGATTCGTTTTCGCAGACGCAACACTTGCAGACATTCGATTGCACGGACGATATCGATCTCCTGCTCGTGATCGGCGGCGACGGGACCATCCTGCGCGCAGTGCGCGAGCTCAAGAATTTCTCGGTGCCGATCGTCTGTGTGAACCGCGGCGCGGTGGGGTTCCTGGCGGAGATGAATAGCGAGGAAGCGGCGGACATTCTACCCAAGCTCCTGCGCGGCGAAGGCATTCTGGAAGAGCGCAGCGTGCTCTCGGTCACCGCAGTGCGCGGCGAAAAAGTATTATACGACGGCTTCGTGCTCAATGAAGCCGTCATTTCACAGGGCAGCATCGCGCGCTTGGTAGATCTGCGCACGACGATCAACGGCGAAGAACTCACCACTTTCCGTGCCGACGGACTCATTATCTCGACTCCCACCGGTTCCACCGCGTACACGCTCGCGGCGGGCGGCCCGATCGTGTATCCGGAATTGTCGGCGACGATCCTCACGCCCATCAACAGCCACAGCTTCAGCCAGAAGCCGATCGTGATTCCCGGCAGCCACCGGGTGGAAGTGGAAGTGATGGCCAAGCAAAATAAATTCGGCGACGTGGAAGTGAGCCTGACGCTCGACGGCCAGACCTATGTGACGCTCCAGCGCGGCGACAAAATCGCGGCGCACATCAACGCCAAAACCGTGAAGTTCCTGCGCCGAGCCAAAGAGACGTTCTATGGGACTTTGCGCGCGAAACTTAAATGGGGAGAGAGATTGGAAGATTGATTATTCCAATCCCCATTCCCGGATTTTCGCTTGCACATATTCCTGGCGGACTTGCTCGTCTTTTGTATCTGTGGATTCTTCGACCAGCTGTGATCGAAATTCCGGACTGCTCTCTCTCGCCGTCGGTTTTGCAAAATCAAATCGGTCTGATTGATACTCTCTCGCAGGAATATTGGGAAAAAGAAGAGCGCGGCGCATTGCGTCTGTTGCGTGTGTATTGCCATCTTCCAGTTGAGAACCGAGATGAAGCGGGAAGATTTTTTCAACCGTGGCTTGTGGTTTCTTCGTGTCTTTGGAAACCACAAGGAACGGAAGACAGCTGCAATAGTCTTCTGTTTTGATTATACTGTTTATGTGAAGTGTAGCCGATGATCGCCGTCATCAGGGGATTATTGAGAGAAGAACGGAGAATGAAGCCCAATTGCTTCGGCGTGGGATCGAAAGAAACAAAAGTATCGGCATCGGAAATCCATCGCTGTTTCACAGTTGAAATGACAGTATTACTATCGCCTTGCACATGCAGCTGGCAATCGATGATCGTTGCACGCAGACCGATGCAATCGGCAATTTCCAGCAGCGTGATTTTGAAGTTGTCGAGCAACTCAAAAAGCAAACGGGAACGTTCCTGTTCGCAGGCGTAGAGATCCTGTTCGATCTGTTCTTCCACAGCAGCCGTCAAACTCGCCTCTTGCGGGCGTAAAATCGCGATTGTACGAAAATCGGCGGGACGCATGAGTAGTCTATAGATTGTTTTTTTAAGCCGGTCAATTTTTCTTTCACCGTACGATCATCTCTTCCCTGCCCTGACCCGTTCCAATCAGTTTTGCCGGAATGCCGGTCTTGTCTTCGATGAAGCGGATGTACTGCTGGGCGTTTGGGGGAAGCGTTGCGAAATCCGTGATGCCGACGGTGGAGGTCTTCCAGCCGGGGAGCGTTTCGCAGCGCGTTTTTTCGCCCTCCAGGCTGACGCCGACGGGAATCGTCTCTTCGTCGTCCAGCACGTCGAGCTTCGTGATATTCCAGCAATCGAAGCCGTTGATGGCGGCGGCGAATTGCAAGTCGGGGAGCGACAGCCAGCCGCAGCGCCGCGGCCGTCCGGTCACGGACCCATACTCCCCTCCCCGCTCGCGCAGGCGGTTGGCGGTATCTCCCGCCGCTTCCGTGGCGAAATTGCCCGAGCCGACGCGCGTGCAATAGGCCTTGGCGACACCGATGCAGCTCGTGAGCGCCTTGGGCGGAATGCCCAGCCCTTGCAGCGCGCCCGCCGCCGTCGTTGCGCTGCTGGTGACGAACGGATAGGTGCCATGATCGATATCCAACAGTGTCGCCTGCGCTCCTTCGATCAGCATGGTTTTGCCCGCATGCAGCACGCCATGCGCGAAGTCCGCGCCGTTGCTTGTCAGACATGCTTCCACTATCTTTTTCGCCTGGGAAAATTGCGCGCATTCTTTATCCACATTGATGCGCAGCCCGTACATCGCTTCGATTTCCGGCGCGCGATCCGTCAGCTCTTTGCGGATGACGGCTTCCTTCCAACGCAGTGCTTCGAGCCGGAGTCCGTTGCGAGCCGCTTTGTCCATGTAGGCGGGGCCGATGCCTTTCTTGGTCGTGCCGATCCCCTCTCCCTTTTTTTTGGCGCGGCGGTCTTCCAGCACGGCGTCGATGTCTTTGTGGAAATCGAAGACGATATGCGCGCCAGGCGACAATACCAGGCGATCGAGAATGGCAATGCCCGCTTCCTCCAGGAGATGAATTTCTTCCAGCAATGTCGGGAGATGAATCACCATGCCCGAGCCGAGCAGCACGTGCTTGCCCTCATGCAAGCTGCCCGACGGCAGCAGCCGGAAGACGTGCTTTTTGCCGCGCACCACGATCGTGTGGCCCGCGTTCGCGCCGCCGCATGCGCGCGCGATCACGTCGAAATGGCCCGCGAGCATGTCGATCACTTTGCCTTTTCCTTCATCTCCCCACTGTGCGCCGATGACCGTGCAGACGGGACCGAGGGACGAGAGGAATTGCTCCACGCGGGAACGGTAGCAGGGCAACGGAGAATGAACAACGGCTCCGCAGGCGATTGCTCAGGGCATCTGTCCCGTTTCGCATTCCATCACGAGCCCGACGCAATGCGGATGTTCTGCCGCTCCTTGGATGACAGTACGGATCAACTCGGCTCCATCGGCACCGCCGAAGAGCGCCATGTGCGGCTCGTAGGCTTCCACGTCCTTCATTAGCCGGGTGCCTGCGGGGATGTAGGGAGGATTGCAGAGAAGCAGGAATGGCTCTTGGAGCATTCGGATCGGCTCGAGTCCGTTTCCCTGGAGAAATGTCATACGATTGAGAACGCCATGACGCTCTGCATTGTCCCGTGCGACATCGAGCGCATCGGCGGAAACATCGGTTGCGCTTATGCGCAGGTCAGGTCTCTCCAGTGCCATCGAGATAGCAATGGCTCCGCTGCCGGTGCCGATATCGACGACCGCAGCCGCTTGTCGATCGCTTTGCGGCGTCCGCCTCGAGAAGACGGCGATGCCCTCATCGGCTTGCAGGGATTGCTCCTTAGGATCCTCCAAGAACTGCAGCGCCAGGGTCACCAATGCTTCGGTAGCAGGCCGCGGAATCAGCACGCGCTTGTCAACCGCAAACATCCGTCCGCGGAATTCCTGTTCGCCCAGAATATACG
>DAISLF010000024.1:0-10248 GCA_036820585.1 Candidatus Peribacteria bacterium
GCCCTGCGATGGTCACCACAAATTTTCCGTGCAGGTACATGGAGAGAAAGGTAGAGTGAGAGGGGAATAGATGCAAGTGCGAGGCGTATCTCTGTTGTAAGATGAGATATCGATTCTTTGGCTACTTCATGAGCAGAATTAGAGAAGAGAACTCTCTACTCTAGTCGAGACCCTACTTCATTCTGCGTCTCCTACGATTATTGAAGTTGTTGGACAACTCTGAGCAGTTTTTCCCCTTGTTGCGCGCCGTAGATCACACTCTTGCTGTCGGGGCTGAAAATCGGCGCCCATACGGATAATGAGATGCCGTCATTCGTATTTGGTGCACTCGGCAGGATTTGAACTCACGACTTCCTGGTTCGAAGCCAGGCGCTCTATCCAACTGAGCTACGAGTGCAGAAATCTTACAGAATGATACAACGGCGACGCGCAAGTGTCTTGTTTCTTTTTTGCTGCGTAAATCTAACGGAGTGAGAAGTGAATATCTCCTCCATTACAAGAGTTTGTGAACACTACTTTAGGTAAAGTCTTAAGAGTTCATCCTCGAGAAGCAAATTACTATTGTTGAGCTTTGGCATACACGACGGCCCCTCTTGCGAGGGGCCCTTTTAGATTAGAAGTCTCCCATGCCGCCCATTCCTTCCATGCCGCCTCCGCCGGGCATGGCGGCCGGTTTGTCTTTCTCCGGGATGTCGCACACGGCGACTTCCAGCGTGAGGAACATGGCCGCGACGCTGGCTGCATTTTCCAATGCTGAGCGCGTCACTTTCTTGGGGTCGATGACCATCGCTTTCACCAGGTCTTCGTACTTGCCCGTCATGGCGTTGTAGCCCATGGGGCCTTTTTCGTTTTTCACTTTCTCCACCACTACTTTGCCCTCCACGCCCGCGTTGTTGGCGATATGCATGGTGGGAGCGGTGAGCGCGCCGCGGATGATGTCGACGCCGATCTGTTCGTCGTCATTGTCGGTCTTTACCTTTGCGAGCGACTCGATGGCGCGGATGTAGGCCGTGCCGCCGCCCGGGACGATGCCTTCTTCGGCTGCCGCGCGGGTGGCCGAGAGCGCGTCTTCCACGCGATGCTGTTTCTCTTTCTGTTCCACTTCCGTCGCGGCTCCCACTTTGACGACTGCGACGCCGCCGGTCAGCTTGGCGAGGCGTTCTTGCAATTTCTCGCGATCGAAGTCGCTCTTCGTGTCGGCGATGGCATTCTTGATTTCCAACACGCGGCCTTCGATCTCGCTCTTCTTGCCGCCGCCGTCGATGATCGTCGCGTTATCCTTGGTGGCGATGACGCGCCGTGCGGTGCCGAGATCTTCGATGGTGGCGTTCTCGAGCTTGAGGCCCACTTCTTCGGTGATGACGCGTCCGCCCGTGAGGATCGCGATATCCTTGAGCATTTCCTTGCGGCGGTCGCCGAAGGCCGGAGCCTTGATGGCGAGAGCCGAGAACGTGCCGCGGATTTTATTCACTACGAGCGTGGCGAGCGCTTCGCCTTCGACGCTCTCGGCGATGATCACGAGTTCCTTGCGGCCGCGCTGCGCGATGGCTTCGAGGAGCGGCAGGATTTCTTGGATCGAGCTGATTTTCTTATCGGTGATCAGGATATACGGGCGCTCGTAGACGGCCTTCATGCCTTGGGGATCAGTGACGAAGTACGCGGAGATGTAGCCTTGATCGAATTGCATGCCTTCCACGAATTCCTTCTCGAGCCCGAGCGTCTGGCCGGCCTCCACCGTGACGACGCCTTCTTTGCCGACTTCGTCGATCACTTCGGCGATCACTTTGCCGATCTCCGTATCTTGGGCCGAGATCGTCGCGACGGCGGCGAACTCTTCTTTCTTGTTGATGGGCTTGGCCTGGCCTTCCAGATGCTTCCCGACGGCTGCGACGGCTTTCATGATGCCGTTCTTGATGGAAATGGCGTTCTTGCCGCTGCCCAGGTGCTTGAGGCCTTCCTGCATGATGGCGTGCGCGAGCACGGTGGCGGTGGTGGTGCCGTCACCGGCGACGTCGTTGGTCTTGGTGGCCGCTTCTTTCACGAGCTGCGCGCCCATATTTTCGTAGGGGTCCGGCAGTTCGATTTCTTTGGCGACGGTGACGCCGTCTTTGGTGACGGTCGGGCCGCCGTATTTTTTATCGATGCACACGTTGCGGCCCATGGGACCCATGGTGGCGGAGACGGCGTGCGCGAGCTTCGCGACTCCTTTGAGGAGTTTCTCGCGTGCTTCGTTACTGAAGAGCATTTGCTTGCCTGGCATACAAGATGAGGGAAAAGAAAAAGAAAAAAGAGGGAGAGATCAGGCTTTGATTTTGCCGAGCACGGAATCGAGGCGCAGGACCTTCACTTCGATATCCTTGCCGCCGGTGGTCTTGAGCTTCACTTCATCGCCGGAGTATTTGCCGAAGAGGATGTGCTCGCCGACTTTCAGGAAGTCATGCGGATTGCTGAGCTCTTTGCCTTCGTAGCGGATGCCGCCCTTGCCCATCGCGATGATGACGCCTTCCTGGGGCTTTTCACCCGACGCGGTCTCGGGGATGACGATGCCGGATTTCGTGGTCGTTTCTTTTTCGACGGGCATCACGACGATGCGGTCGCCGAGCGGTTCGATCTCGACTGCGAGCTTGGGGGTAGTGGCTTTTTGCGAAGCTGCTGCCATACAGAAGAATGGGAAAAAGAATACGGATGAATGTCGTCTGCAACTGCCATCGTATTGGCAGTCGGATTTTCAGAGTGCCAATTCCCTCTCCCGGTGTCAAGAGTATGTCAGAGAGGCGGGCTTGCATCGTCTTCTATCGTGTTACACTTGCCGGCCTTTTTCACTTTGTCATCCATGGTTCGTTCTCTCCTCTCTTTGCCCGCCGCCGTCGCTGCAATCGCGCTCCTGGCGTTTCCCATCTCAGGCGTAATTGCGAGCCATGCGCAGACATCTGCGCTCGTCGCGTTCGTCTTTCGCGATGCCCATCCCCGTAGCGTCGACAAAGGGAACTCATATGCATTGCACGATCTCTACCCCAACGGCGTCACCAAAGGCGACAGCTCTATATTCCATGATGCGTATCCCCACAGTGTTTCCGGGGGCCATGGCTCTGTCGTGTATGATCCGTATCCCAAGAGCCTCTCCAAAGGCGACACTTTCCAGTATCGCGACCTCCATCCGCATAATTTTTCCTCGCAGAGCGGCATGACGTGCACCGGTTGCTTCGGCAACCTGCCCGCGTTTTGCAAGAGTGTGAAAGCGCCTCCCCAGGGTTGCAATCCGCTGATCCCCTGAACGGAAAGACTGCGGTCATCTCTGTTTGTAGTTTCTCCCGCGCTCTTCGGTGCCATTGATCGTCCCGTTCCTCGGCCATCCGCGTGTGCTCCTTCTGACGAGTGCGGTGATGGTCGTCGCGTCGGGTTCGACATTCTTCCTCTCAGCCCGTCCTTCCCCGATCTCGTCGGCGGATGCGACGGACATGGCGAATAACTTGCCGCTCGCAGCGGAGGAGCGATCCTCGCAGAGCAGCTTCGACGAAGAAAGTTTTCTGCAGCAAATGAATGCCGTCCGACAATTGCAGGCGTCGGCGTCTTCAGCGCGTTCTGTCACTGCATCTTTTGGCTCTACTTCCCTGACCGATCCATTGTTGAATCACGGGCCCTCGTCTCGGTCAGGACATCCTGCTCCTTTTACGTATATTCCAGCCGTATGCGTGGGCGGCGATTTGAGCTTTCTCAAAATATTCGATGGCGCTCTTACGTGTGGCGATAAAGGCTATGTGTTTCCCCTTCTCTACAATGGCGATTGCCCCGTCAGCGCGTGCATTTTGCAGTATGGGGAAATCAAGAACGGCTTCGGCGGACCGCTGAATTTCTAACGCCGATCGGTGTGCTCGACGGTGCGGCGCAAACCTTCTTCGCCTTTGCGCATCACATAATTGTGGTTGGCGGCGAAGAGCGGCCGCAACAGGAAAGAGAAATACTTGAGCAACGGTTTCGCGGCCCGCACGGTCCATTCGTAGGTGACATCCGTATAAAAACCGTCTTCTGCGAATGTCCAGATGCCTTGGCCATCGATGTCGCCCCAGGCTTTCAGACGAAAAACTTTTGCGTGCTCTACGCTCGTCACACGGAAATTCCAATGAAGCACGTAGGGCAGAAACCCTTTCGTTTCCGCATGCACCACTTTGCCGATGCCCAGATCACCGCCTGGCTCGATGACCGTCACGCTCTTATAGAGCTGGGGGCCACCACTGCGCCACTTCGCGTTCATTGCTGAGAGCGGCATATACGGCCGCCGCCGGCGCGTGCATGCGCCAGTGCGTGACGAAACGATAGTCTGTCGGTGGCATGCGGCCATTGTCGGAGCAGACGGGTGCGGGCGTCAATCTGTTCGCCATGCCCGAAAATTTCTATGCGTAGCCCTCGGCCTGCAGCTCGAAGAGCTCGGCATACAGACCGCGGTTTCGCATCAGCCACTCGTGCGAGCCTTCTTCGAGTATTTTTCCTTCGCGCAGCACGATGATGCGGTCCGCCCGGCGCACCGTGGAGAAGCGGTGGGAAATGAGGATGACGCTTTTATTGCGCGACAGCCGCTCGACGCGTTCGAAGATTTCATTTTCCGCCTTGGCATCGATGGCGGCGGTGGGTTCGTCGAGCACCAGGACGGACGCGTCGCGGAAGTAGGCGCGGGCGAGCGCCATCTTTTGCCATTGGCCGGTGGAAAGCTGCACGCCTTTTTCGAATGTCTTTCCCAGCATCTGATCGTAGCCGTGCGCCAGATGCTCGATCACGTCGCGCGCGCCGCCGTTTTCCGCGGCCCGTTTGACGGCTTCCATGTCCATGGGGCGCAGGATGTCGCCGTAGCGGATGTTGTTCTTTGCCGTATCTTCGTAGCGGTTGAAATCCTGGAAGAGGATGCTCAGGCGCCGGTGCCAGTCATCGAGCTCGAGCTCGCGGATATCCGTGCCGCCGATGAGGATCGCGCCGCCCGTCACGTCGTAGAAACGCGCGAGCAATTTGATGAGTGTCGATTTGCCCGAGCCGTTCTCACCCACGAGCGCTATCTTCTCGCCCGGCGTGATCGTGAGGGAAAAATGCTCGAGCGACATCTTCTCCGCCTTGGGATACCGGAAGCTCACATCCCGGAATTCGATGGAGGGAGGCGCTTCTTTCAAGGGCAGTAACAAGGGATGTGCGGGCAAAAGCAGGAGCGGCGGCGCGTCCAGCACTTCGAAAACGCTCTTCACATAGAGCGCGTTCTCGAAAATCCTGTTGAGGTTTCGAAGCATTCCCTCGATGCCGTTTTGGAAGTTGGACACGACCTGCGTATAGAAACTGATGCTGCCGATGGTGACGGTCTTCATCACGGCCAGGAAAATGACGTACGCTTCGATGCCGATGAGGGCGGCGGTGGAAAGCAGATTGAAGAGCAGGCCGTACCTGTACGCGCGCGCCGCGAGCCGCGCGTTATCGTCGTAAAATTGCTCCTGAAGCGTGCGCGCTTCCGCCGCGAACTGCGGCACCAGCTTGAAGAGCTTGATCTCCTTGATGCTCTGGATATCTTGCAGCAGCCACGCCAGGTAGGTGTAGCGCTTCTTGAGCGGGCTCTCCCACGACCAGATCGCCCAGCCCGCGCGCGCCTCGTGCGTGCGGTAGAAGAATTCGGGCACCGCGATGAGCGCGATGAGCGGGATCAGGAGCCAATTGAGGAACGCGATCGCGATGAGCGCGATGAGGAGCTGCAAGAAACTCTGGAGTCCGTAGAACAGATTGGAGACCAGGTTTTGCGTGCGCATGGTGAGCGCGTCGCGTGCCTTTTCCAAGTTGTCGCGGAAGTCGGAGTCCTCGGCGTACTGCATATCCAGGCTGGCGACGCGCTCGAAGAGAGATGTATTGAAGTAGATGGGCAGCCGCGTCCACATGAGCTTTTCCACATAGTCCTGGGTATTGGAGATGGCGTCCTGCAAGAAGTACGTCACGACGCGCAGGGCGATGAGGGTGAAGATGTGTTGCACGCTGAGTGTGCCGGTCTGCACGCTCACGACCACGGCATCGATCAAGAGCTTATAAATGTACGCGTTCACGAAAGGAATCGCGCTCGGGATGACGACGGCGATCCCGTAGGCGAGCAGATGCCCTTTGTCTTCTTTCCAAATGGTTCCGAGCAAACGCAGACATGTCCGATAGGCGTCGCGCGCGGCGCTCAGCGTGATTTTCTGCCGTTCATGCGGGCGATGTTTGCCGGGCATACGGCAAGTATAGCCGTGTTGCTCCTGGCCAAACTATCAAAGAAAAAAGATTGCTGCGGCTTCTAGAACACGCGACACTGGCGGCATGCAGCTCAATCCGCTCACGCCCGAAGAGAAACGCGTCATCGAAGACAAAGGCACCGAGGCGCCTTTTACGGGCGAGTATGACAATTTTCGCGGCGAAGGCACATATATCTGCCGCCGTTGCAATGCGCCGCTCTACAAGTCCGACGATAAATTCGATGCCGGCTGCGGCTGGCCCAGCTTCGATGCCGAAATTCCCGGAGCGGTGAAGCGCCTGCCGGATTCGGACGGCTTTCGTATCGAGATCGAATGCGCGCACTGCGGCGCGCATTTGGGACATGTTTTCGAAGGCGAACACATGACCGAGAAAAACACGCGCCACTGCGTGAATTCTCTCTCGATGCGGTTTGTGTCTGCAGAGAAGAACTGACATTCCCTCTCAGGATTCGCGCGTGATCTCCTGTACATTTTCCGTTGTCTTGCGCTCTTGTTTCGATTCCTCTTCTACGAGAGGGACGACATTTTCTTCCATGCTTTTGCCAAAGCTATCGAGTGTTTCATCATTCTTCCATCGTTCTTGGTAGGGCGAAGGACCTGGAGCCTGTGCTTTCTTCGTGCTGCGCATGACGAGAATCGCATAGATGCTTCCTTTCGTACGTCGTAGCATGTAGCCAACAGGCACCGCCCGTTTTTTCTCATGTCCATTGTTCCGCAGATAGGGGACGACCAATTCCTTCGTGAGTTCCAGCACCCACTCTTGCGGTTCTGCTGTTGCCGTATCTTCCTTGTATAAAATTTGCTTCGGGAGACGGCGCATTTTCTCGGATGGCTCGGATTTCATAGTGCGGGGATTATTTCCTTTTTTGACAGGGAGTCAAATATATAAGCGTCAGAGCGGTCGTGGCGGCTTATAGTTTACAAAATTAAATAAAAGTATTATGGTATTCAACTTCATGGAATTGCCCGTTCCCATTGCAGGCGTCACTCATCCGCAGATATTTCCCCTGCCTTTCGTGCCATCATATCGAAAGCATTTGCTTGCCAATTTTTTGGTGCTGGCAGTGATTTTGGGTTGTATGGTGCGTGCCGCTTGGGCATCGCTGCCTACCATTACCGCGCAAAGTTTCATCATGCCGCAAGGAGTGATACTGCGTGACCGGACGGGGAAGGAACTCTATCGGTTTTACCGCATGGATGATCGCATCGATTTACCGCTGATCGCTTTCCCGCCCGCCTTGCGCAGCGCGGTGATCGCCATCGAAGATGAGCGATTCTATGAGCGGTCTTGCCTGGATGTCCGCGCGCTGGGACGCGCGGCTCTTGCCAATATTTTCGAGTACAAATCCCAAGGCGCCTCCACGATCACGCAACAGCTGCTGCGCACGACCTTCGATCTGCACGACAAAACATTCTCGCGCAAAGTGCTGGAGCTCTCGCTCGCCTGCAAGATGGAATCGGTCACCTCGAAAGACAATATTTTGAGTTTATATCTTAATCATGCTTCCTTTGGCGGCGCCACCTACGGCGCGCAGAAGGCGAGCCAGACGTATTTCGCCACCGATGTCCGCGATCTCACGCTCGGCCAGTCAGCCGTGCTCGCGGCGCTTTTGCAGCGTCCCACGTATTTCAGCCCGTACGGAGAGCATCGCAAAACGACGCTCTCCGGCGCGACGATCCGCATGGTGCAGCTGGGTACCGTCAAATCGCTGCGGGATATTCCATCCGGCTCCGTCACCATCGGTCTGACAGGCGCGTTCTTCCCATCGGCACACGCTGCCGGCATTTTCGTCCCGGGCAGGGCGGATGAAGTGCTTGCCGCCATGAGGCACGGCGGCAGCATCACCGAAGCCGCCTACGCCGCCGCCGAAACCGAACTGAAGACGATCACGTTCGCCACGCCCGATTATCCCGTCTCCACGCCGTACTTCCCATCGCTCGTGCAGCAGGAAGTGTCTGCCATTCCCGCGGTGGGCAGCGATTGCCGGTTGCAGACGAGCGGCTGCACGATCCAGTCGACGCTGGATCCGCAGATGCAAGCCATTGCGGAACGCCTGATGCTGGAGCATGCATCGACGATACAAGAAAAATACCATGCGCAGAATATCGCGCTCGTGGCGATCGACCGGAAGACGCGCCAGATCGTGGCATACATCGGGAACGTGGATTTCTCCCCGGATGAAAACGGCGCGCGCCTGGATATGGCGCAAGTGCCGCGCCAGCCCGGCTCCACCTTCAAGCCATTCGTCTACGCCACGGCTTTCGAGCGGGGTTATACGCCCGATACGTTCCTGCAGGACACGGCTGTGAATTTGGCCGGCATGCACCCGCAGAACTACGAGGGGGGATATCACGGCTGGGTGAGCATCCGCCATGCGCTGGCCGGGTCACGCAATATTCCCGCCATCCGCACGTTTTTCATGGTGGGCGGCGAGGATCCCATTTTGCAAGAAGCCGCGCGCGCGGGCATCACGCAGCCGCTGGAGAGCCGCGCGCAGAACCGCACGACCGATCCCGGGTATTCGTACGGCTATCCGCTGGCGATCGGCACGGCGGAAGTCCCGCTCCTGCAGATGGTGACGGGCTACGCGACGCTCGCCAACAGCGGCTCCTATCTTCCGCTCACCGCCATCCAAGAAGTGCGCAATGCGCAGAATGCCGTCGTGTATTCATCGAAAAACAGAGCGCAGCCGGTCCAGGCGATGGATCCGCTCATCGCGCGTGAGCTGACTTCCATTCTGAGCGACAATATGTTCCGTGCCGGCGAGTACTGGAAAGAGCAGCTGACGCTGAGCGGCATCGATGCCGCCGCCAAAACCGGCACCAGCAATCAGTGCACCGATGTGGATCCCGCGACGGGCAATTGTCTCCAATCGCTCCCGACCGACGTATGGACCATCGGCTACACGCCGTCCTTCGTCGTCGGCGTATGGGCAGGCAATGCGACGCACCAGCCGCTCACGCCCGATGCCGACGGCCTGAATGTCGCGGCGCCGCTCTGGAAAGAATTCCTGGAATCAGCGCACGCCCTGCGCCCCGCTGCCGCCTCGCGATTCCCGGCATCCTCTACATTCGATAAAAACGCGAAGACGGGATTTTACGCGCCTGCACCGCAAATTACTCAGACGCAACAAAAAAGTGTCGAGCGATAATTTTCGTTTCGGTCATTTCCCGAAATACGCCTGGAGCAAATCCCAGTAGGATTTTTTCCAGCCCGTGCGGAAACCTTTGGCGGGGATGGGAGGCACCTTGGAATGCACCATGCTGAGCTCGGTTCCGCTGCCATGTTTCTTGAAGGTCAACAGAAGGTTCGAAGGTCCATATCCTTCGGTCCACGAAACCGTCTGCCACTCCATCACCAGCTTCTTGCCTTGCTCCAACTCTACGTACGTACCGGAGATGTAGTCATCCCATGCGGTGAAATGTCCGCCGACTTTCGCGGTGCCGGTCGCTTTTGCTCCGGTGAAAGCGGCATGTTTCTTCGGGTCGACGAACGCGTCGTATACCTCGTCCGGCGTCGCCGAGACGAGTGTCTTTTGCTGGAGCGTGACGGTTTTTTTGGCGGGCTTCGAAGCTTTCTTGCGTGTGGAGGCAGGCATAGCCCTGCAAAGGCCCGAGCGCGGAGGCAAAACGTATTTATACAAAGGAAGGATTTGTTGTGTTAAAAGGTTCTCTGACAAGAAAACAATGGACACCGTCAGTGGAGAGAGAGAAGGCCATCAGAGAAAAGATGATCGCTGAGGGCATTCTTGAGGAGGCAAATGCGAACTCCTACCGTTTTACTCGCGATTACAAGTTCCCTATGCCTTCACCCGCCGCAGTTATGGTCTTAGCAAGAGCAGCCAACGGTTGGCATGAATGGAAAGATGAACAAGGAAAGACGCTGCATGAAAATGAGCGAGCTGAGAATGCTATCTGATATTTATTCAGAAAAGCCGTTATGGTGCCGACGGAGAGACTTGAACTCTCACATCCGTGAAGATACACGCTCCTGAAG
>DAISLF010000025.1:0-8760 GCA_036820585.1 Candidatus Peribacteria bacterium
AGGAAAAACACGAAAGAGAGAAATTCGCAGGATGTGCATCGCATGGCGTGAGCCGTAGGCGTAAGCAGATGCACGAATCAATGGCGGCGGCTATACTTTCACGTATCTATGCAGAAAAATATCCGGTTGCTCGCGCTGGCTATCGTCATTCTCTGCGTTCTCGTGGGATTGTGGTTTCTGCTCCGTGTGCCGCCATCTCCCGCGCCGCAGCCCCAGCCGATGGCAGAAGTATTCCATCCCGATCCGCGCACCAAAACTTTCCATTGCATCATTCAGGGTCCGCTGCCGGATCATGCCTGCACACCGGGCGCGGTTTTTGACAATGTGGCGGCGGATCAGGTATGCGCAGAGGGATATGCGGGCAGCGTGCGCAATGTGCCGGCGAGTGAGAAGAAAGCCGTCTACGCCGAGTACGGCATCCCGACGCATCAGCCCTATGAATATGAAGTGGACCATCACATCAGCCTGGAGCTGGGTGGTTCCAATGATATCGCTAATTTGTGGCCCGAAGCTGCGGTTCCTGCGCCAGGGTTCCACGAAAAGGACCGGGTGGAAAATGAGCTGCACCGGCGTGTGTGCAAAGGAGAGATCACCCTGGCCGAAGCCCAAAAGGAAATCAGCGAGAATTGGATGAGCGTGTATGCGACATTGGGATATTGAAAGATTCGATATTTTCTATCGGCAGTCCGAGGAATGCGAATCACAAACTCTGTGATCGAGGGGATGACTGGTTGGTTTTTTGTCTAAAAACAGATCCAGACCGATACGGTGCCGACTCCCATATTCCATTCCCATTGCTAATCCAACAGCCTATAGTTCCGGCATGAGATTACGAATGCCGCAGGCATTTATTATGTGTTGCCTGTTAGGTGGCTGTGCGTCACCACCTTTGGCAACGCACGATTCAAATTCTCAGCAAGCAGTGATGTCATCTTCTGGTGTTATGCGTACATCCAGTTCTTCATCTGAAGAGCAAAGTTGGAAGGAATATCGGAATGAGAAATATGCTATTAGTTTCCAATATCCTTCAAACTGGGAAATAAGTGCAACGGATGACCCTCGTGATCCCGGATTCGTTGTTTCTCTTACAAGTCCTGAAACTAAGAAAGACTTGGAATACATTCAGCAGTCAAATAAGGATCGGATTGCATCAGGTCAAGATTTGCCGCTCGATTCTCAAATCGTGTTTGGCCCCAATATTATTATCAAGTACAGTAAAAGAGTTGATGATATACAAGGAAGCGTTTGGAAAGGAAAACGTGATCACAAAAATCTTACAGATTTTGTTTCCGATCCGAATGTCCAAGAAAATGAGCCATTGAAAATAGTAAAAGAAATTCCTCTAGCGGGGACAAGGGCATACTTAATCGTTGAGCAAACTATGGGAGATCACTACTATCTGTTAGCTGAACACCAAGGCGCATATTCTTTCGAATTGGCAATAGGCAGCTCTGATGATTTGGACCATTCACCGTATCGAGAAATTCTTTCTTCCTTCAAATTTCTGAAGTAGAAACAGCAAGCCGCTTATGGTTCGTCATCTGTACTGTTCTTACTCCAAAGCTTGAATTGGAGTTAAAAATCTCCAAATCTGCCCATGTGAATGAAAAAAGGGGCGGCTCATCCGCCCCTCTAAATGATACTTTTATGTTTTCAGAAGCTGCTGGAGCTGGAAGAGAATCCCGCCGAGCTGCTCGACCTCATGGAGCTATTGGAGCTGAAGGATGAATTGGAAGAATTGAATCCCGCACTGGAAGCAGAAGAGGCGTTATACCAGGTGGGATACATGAAGCCCGTTGCGCTGCGGCTGGAGGCCGAGGAGCTTTGGCCATAAGGATTAGAAGACGAGCTACTGTGGAAGAAAGAATGCATGGAAGACGAGAATCCCTGCGCGGAACTGCTGCTATTGATCATCGGTTGGCAACCGCCGGCGTACGAGAGATTCTGGTACGCGCGGTAGAGCATCGTGATGAGCTCCGCGCGATTCACGAAGGCCGCGGGACGGACGAGAGTCGTGCCCTGGTCGCCTTGGAGGATGCAGTGATCGGCGGCCGTCTGGATGACGGGAGCAAACCAGGCGCTTGCGCGTACATCGGAGAATCCAGTGGCGTCATTCGTCGCCTCATACCCGAAGGCACGAACGATCATGGCCGCAGCTTCCGCTCGGTTGATGGTGGCGCCGGGACGCGCGATGCAGGGATGCATGCCGTAGCAATTGCCGTCGCCCTTGATCCATCCGCGCGCGCCTGCGTCCTCAAAGTACGCGTAGTACCAAGCTCCGACTGCGACGTCATCAAAGCTTGCCGTGCTCGGCATTGCATTGAGGAGACCGCCGTTCACGACGACGATCAGCTTGGCCAATTCGGACCGCAGTGCATCATCGCTGGGACGGAAGGTGAGCTGCGAGGCGTCCAGGAAGCCTTTGTCGAGAAATGAACGGATGGCATCGTAGTAGTAGCTGCTAACGGGTACGTCTGGGAATGGCCTGCTGTTGGCTGACGAGGAAGAAGTACCGGGTACGCTCGTTCCTCCTCCGAAGGCCGGGAGAGGAAGAGTGCTGATGCGACGACCGCCTCCGCCGCCAACCGTAGTGGTAGTGGTTGTAGTCGTAGCCGTCGTGGTTACGGCTGCTGCTGCGGATGCTGCCGATGATGAAGATGCGACGGCGGAGTCGGGCTCGAAGTCATAGCTCGTGAGAGCACGATTGGCGTACGAGATCACCAGATTATCCACATTGCCCGAGAAGTTCGTCCATTGGTTGGTCGTTCCTCCTATCGCCACGCGTACGCCGCCGAGTCCGGATGTCGCGTTCACAATCGTCGCATTGGGATGATGCGCTCCATACGCGTCGAGAGACGTGAGCGGCGGTCCGCTGAGGCTTTCATTGAGCGACCACCAGCCGCCGAGACGCGCGTTCCATGTCTGCCATGTATCGGTGAAGACGCAATGTCCTCCCGTTGCGGCGCTTGATGCCGAGGCCGCGGATGCAGCCGATGAACGTATGCTGGAGGAAGAAGAAGCGCTGCCGCATTGGTTCGGCACCGTGACGCCGCTCACCGTGGAGTATGTCCCATTCTGATACTGCGGCTCGAAGAAGAGCATGTCATCCACCGTTCCGTTGCCATCATTGTCGATATTGAGGATGATCATCGGAGCCAGCGTGACGGGAACCGGACTGCTGGAACTAGAGGATGCGCTGGAGAGAGAGGAAGCGGAAGAAAGAGAAGAGGCCGACGAAACCGAAGAAGCCGACGAGTTCGATAGGGTTGAAGAAGCGGAAGAATTGGAAGAAGGAGAAGAAACCGAAGCATTCGACAAGGCCGAGGAAGTTGAAGAGGCCGAAGAGACGGAGGAATTAGAAGAGTGCGCGCTGCTGGTGCTTACAGTACCTGCAGGCCTTTGGATATACGTGGCATAGGTGAGCACTTCCAATTGTGAGAGCGGCTGATTGGCTAGAGCAGGATTACGAATTTCAGCGAAGTCGCCGCCAAAGGCGCCGATATCCAGCTGGACGCTGCCGGCACCCGCGGGAACGAAGCTGGGCCCGGTCACGAATGTCACGGCGCTGGTCGTGCCCGTTGTATTCATCTGCCAGCCTTGCATACTTGCCGGATGCACGATGACCGTGCCGCCGACGGGGCCGGAGGAACTAGAGAATGCGCTGGAGAGAGAGGAAGCGGAAGAAAGAGAAGAAGCCGACGAAACCGAAGCATTCGACAAGGCCGAGGAAGTTGAGGAGGCCGAAGAGACGGAGGAATGCGCAGCGCTTACAGAGCTCAAAGAATTGGAAGAGCCGGCGCTACTGAGTGAGGCATTGGAGGAAGCGACTGCCGTCACGGAAGATACTGCGCTGCCGACCGACGAAAGAGCAGCGGCACTGCTGGATGAAACCACCTGGCCGAATGCGGAAAGCGGCGATCCCAAGCTGGAGGCAGCCACCATGGCGGTGATGACGGATATCGCCACCACAGAAGAGGGAAGAAGTGATTTTTGCATAGTGCAAGAAAGGAGAAAGGATGAAAACAAAATGGTGTCACCTGGGCTGACGCTCTTGCGGTCGAGCTCTTACTAAAAAAAGAGTATGAAGTAACCCAATTTCTTCCTTTGAGCTCAACAACACGTCCGGTGAAGTGGATGTGAATAAACATGCCTGCGCGGAGAAACTTTTCCACTTTCCTCCCTCCGTACTTGCTCTCATTACGCACCGTTTGCCACGGCTTCGGTGAAGACGGCAAGGCGCTCTGTATAGTGGCCGTGCTTGCTGTCCCAGGCGCCCCCGCAGGTAAGCAGATTCAGATGCGCGCCAGTGGCCGGCCCGAAAATGCGGTTCATGGGTGCGGCGTCCGTTTGATAGAGTTCGCTTCGCGTCACGCGGAATCGATGCTGCATGCCGGCCGCATCTTCTACATACACGTCGTCGCCGGGTTTGAGTTTTTTGAGCGAGACGAACACCGCTGCTCCCGTATAGCTGTCATAGTGCCCTGCGATCACCGCATTGCCCGCCGCTCCGGGGCGCGGGCCCAAGTCGTACCAGCCGACATCGTTCCAGGCGGAAGGAGCGGCCATATTACGCTGTGCATCCAGTCCTACATCTTCCACAGGCGCATTCACATGCAAAGCCGGAATGCGCAGCCGGACCGGAAAGCTGCCAGTTCCGCTCGCCAGCATTGCCGGTTTCTCCATGAATGGAATCGTGGCCGCTTGCGGCCGGGATTCCCAGGCAAAAAACCCCGATGCGGCTGCGAAGCCCAAGAGGATAAGCAGCGCACCGAGGCCTTTGAAAGGAGTGAAGAACGGACGCATGGAGGGGGCGGAAAACCTCTTTTAGCGTGCGAGTCCTCCGCCGCCGGTATTGGGCAGACCGCCCGGGATGGTGCCGGAACTATGGGAGCCGGCTGTGGCAGCACCATAGGTATCGGTCATACCGAGACTGCTTTTTTTGGTGGCAGAGACGGATGTATTCGTCGTTCCCATGCCCGCCGTGCCCGTCGAATAGACGGAGCTGTCGTTGCCCATGGCGGAGGTGGTGGATGTCGTGCCCACCGAGGCATTCGTTACGGCATTCATGCCGACGGAAGACGTATCAGTCGATACGCTGGCGGAGGCGCCGGCATCGATGCTGCTCTGTGAACTGGAAACTTGTGCCAGGGCCGGGAGTGCAAGAGCGATGCTTCCGATGGCCGCTGCGGCGATTGCTATTTTTTTCATAGCGGTAAAAAAGGAAAAGAAATAAATGCATCTATACCGACGGGCCAGAAGCTCATCTCTTTCAAAATACAGGGATGAGGTTTCTCATCCCGCCGATTCAGAAAAATCGCAGGGTCCAAAAAAAAGACAGTATGAGTGTGAGAGTGTTGAAATTCAGAATGTGCAGTCTCCACATTGCCATCGCCGTATTACGGGGCAGCTGCCACCGCTATCCCCGTAGTCGGACGGGGAGATTGCGCGGCATCCGCATAGATGATGAGACGTTTATCGTAGTGATTGAGCTTCTTGCTCCACACGCCCGCGCAGGTGATCAGATTCAGATGCACGCCGTCTGCGGATCCGAAAATGCGGTTCATGGGTGCGGCGGCCACGTTATAGACCCGCATTTCCCGCACGCGGAATGCATGACTCTGGCCCGTATCATCCTTGACGTAGATAGTGTCGCCCGCTTGCAGCAAGTCGAGATGGCGGAAGACGCCATCGGCGCGGGGAACCGTCAGGTGGCCATCGATCACCGCATTCCCCGTCTCGCCGGGGCGCGGACCCAGCGCATACCAGCCCGCATTGAGCCGGTTCTTGGGAGTGTCCAGCTTGCGGTCGGGCATCAGGCCCAGCTGTTCGATGGTCGTTTGGACGCGGATGCGCGGGATGGCGATGGTTACGGGCAAGCCGACTGTCGCCAATGGCAATTTTTTCTGTGCCGGAGCGGCCGCCGTCACGCTTTGAATGGCGACGGGGCAAAGCGCGGCAGCGGGCGTCATACTTACCAGCACGCCCAAGAGTAAGGAAACACCGCGGAAATTCCGCAGCTTCAAACGGAGAAAACGGGGAACCATGTGGTATCTTTTATAGCGGCGCGCCAGGCACAGGAGCAAGAAAAATCAGCGATTTTTGTAAGAAATTTCTTTTCATCCGTCACTTATGCGATTCATTGGTGAAAAATGACAGAACAAGGATGAGCATGTTTCTACAGCTCAACCGTTCGTATTTCTCTTTTTTGCCATGATGACAAAAAAGAAAACCAGATGCACGACTCCGCCTGCAGAGTATTCATATCAGCGGGAGCCGCCTTTGCGTCCGGCTGCTCGCGCTTCCTCGGTGGTCCATTCATGGGCCGTGCCTTTCTCGTGCGCCGCACGTCCGCCTTTGCTGGCGATTTCGCGCACTTGTTCGGTGGGCATGCTGGCGAAGCCTCGCTGGGAAGTCCGCTTCAGTTGCGTTTTCTGGAACTCGGACTGTTCTGTATTTTGCGTACCTTGCTGAGTGGGGTGGTCTTGCATCACGGGCATACAGGAGGTGAGAAAAAGATAGAAGCCTTTGCCGTGACGGCTTGCCCGGTTGCTCTCTTACCAAGTACCGGAGATTTTTCTGCATTGCCAAGAAGGATTCTTTCTTCCCTGGCAAGCGGATGAGAACTATTCTTTGTTTTACAGGCGCATTCTCCGTGCGTATCTTCTAGAATGTTTTCAGTAGGAAGGCTGCTGTAAGAGGCAGAGGATATGCGCGTCACACACATGACGGTTCTTTCCTCTTTCTTATGGTTCACGATCTGTCTTTGTCCGCTCTGCTCCCGCTCTATGGATTTCATGTGCATATCTTTTTCTCGATCATGTTTTTCATGGGGGTGGGTCTCCTCTATCGCTGGCTGTCGCAGGTGCAGCAGTCCCGTGCGCTCCTGATGCGGGCACTCTGGTTTCTTGGTATCGGCGCGGCCGGCGTGCTGCTCACGGTGCCTTTTTGCCTGGCAGGCATCCGGTTGGCGGCTGGGATATAAAGTCCGGATTCTGAGCGGAGGTACTGCTCCACGAGCCGCTATTTCTCTTTTTCCTCCAGGGTGCTTTTGACGATGAATTCCGCCGCGCCCGCTTCCAAGCATTGCTGGCGAGTCTGGGGGTCGCTTAGATTACTGAGCAGAATGGTGGGAACGGCGTGGCCGGAAGCACGCAGCCATGCGAGCACCGCGAAGCCATCCATATGCGGTATGAGGAGATCGAGTAAAAGCAAGTCGGGAGTTTGCGTATGGATGACGTCGATCGCCGCTTTGCCGTTGCCGGCGATGACGCGCAGCCCCCGTTCTTTCAGTTCCCACGGGAGCACTGCGCGCAGGAACGGTTCATCTTCTACGATCAAGACGGTCTTCATCGAAGAGCGGGGGAAGATGGAGCGTGAACGTCGTGCCATGATCTTCTTTTGAATCGAACGTGATGGCGCCGTGGAGCATATCCGTCAGCTTGGCGACCAGATACAGTCCCAGTCCCGAGCCGTCGGGCTCCCGGTCGGCGGCGTTATCGGCGCGGAAAAATTTCTGGAAGATGCGGTCTTGCTGGGCGGCCGGGATGCCATAGCCCGTATCGGTCACGGTGATGGTCACGCCGCCTTCCTGCAGCGTGCCCGCAACCGTGATGCTGCCGCCCTCGGGTGTATACTTGATGGCATTGGTGAAGAGATTCTTGAGAATTTCTTTGAGGATGAAAGGATCGGTGAGGAAGATCAGGTTCGGCTGACAATTGATCGTGAAATATTGCTTGCGCCGCTCGTAGAGCACCCGCAGATCGGCGCGCACTTCATTGAGGAGAATGCCGAGCTTCTGCTCCGAAAGCTCCAAGGAGAGCTTCTCCGCTTCGATGCGGGAGATGGCCAGCATGGTATCGATGGTGTGGCTCATCCGCCGCGCGCCGTTCCTTCCTTCTTGCATCAGCCGTGCATCGTGCGGCGTCGCTCGCTCTCCCAGATTTTTTTCCAGACGGCGGAAAGCCCATTGGATGGCGGTGAGGGGAGTGCGCAGCTGGTGGCTGGCAAGCGACATGAATTCCGTTTTGCCGCTATCCGCGCGCTTTTCGCGGGTGACATCGCGATAGATAAAGAGAAATCCATGCAGAGCCTTCCCCACGAAAATGGGGATGATATCCCGCTCGATGTCCCGGCCGTTTCGCAGTTGGAATGCATATTGCAGCTCGCAGCGTTGTTCCCTGAGAATAGCGCGGGTGTCATCGCCGCTGCGCTCCGGATCGGACACGTGCGGGCGTACCTGCTCCAGCCACTGTTCGATCGAGATGCCCGCCAGCGCCGCCGGCTCTGCCGGCAATCCCAAGATGTTGCAGCAGGTTTGGTTGGCAAGCAAAATCACGGTCTGTTCATCCAAAAGGAGCGCGCCCGTCGGCAGGTGGTCCACGATCGCCCGCAGGCGTTCGATGTGCGCTTGGCTGCGGATTTCCAGCTGCGTGCGTTCCTTGACCTCATGCTGAAGCGTTTCGGTGAGTCCCTGAAGAGCGAGATTCTGTGCGGCCAGCTCACGCTGTCCGGCAAGAGAGAGGTGGCCGGCTCGCATCATCGAAAGAATGTCGGGCACCAAAAAGAGCAACATGAGCGCGGCGGCGGCGGAAACGAGCGCTGTCAGGTACTGTGCATCGGCGAAGAGCCAGTAGAAGGATTCCCGCATGCCCAATGTCTGCGTCAGATGGATGCCGCCGCCGCTCCCAAAGAGGAGACCGAAGAGCAACAGCAACCAGAGTACGATCTTGTTTTTTCGCAGAGCAGAAGCGAGAAAGAAAA
>DAISLF010000025.1:8770-10036 GCA_036820585.1 Candidatus Peribacteria bacterium
AGCAAAGCGCCGAAAAATATCCATCGCGTACTTCTGCCAGACCACCGTGTTTTCGGGGCGGAGGTGGGAAGAACAGACGTGGCAGCGGTTAGATCAGCCATGATTGTTCGAGGCATACTCTCGGCGCGATGATCGCTTTCGAGAACCACGCGAGAGAATTCCTCATATGGATAGGCTTATTGCAGAGCACTGACAATAGGAATCTTGAGAAAACGCTCGCAAGAAGGAGATTCCATTTCTTTTTGGCATCGCTGGCAAGATGCGGATAGGCAAGTTCAACGCACGATCGTATCCCAAACTTCCTCTGTCAGTCCGAGAGCCGTGTCGTTCTCTTCGTCGAAATCATCCATGTCATGTACCGTCTCGGAGAGATCGATGACCGTGAGCGCGAAGATGATGGTGAGATCTTCTTCTTCCATAGGAGAGGGATAGATATCTGCTCTGACGCACAAGACAAGAAGGGATTACAATAAACGGAAGATTGCCTGCGTATGCATGAGTATGCGGCGCTCCTCTTGTCCATCCGATTCCCATCAGAAAAGCGAGGTTCCGCCGTCAGTAATCATGATGCATGCACCTCACCGTCACCGCCGGGCGGCGCGTTCTGCGCCCAAAAAAATCGCTCTCTCGAGTCCGCACCGAGGCGATTCGACCTATGAGACCGATGACATTTACCGTCTGATCGTGGAGAGCGCCGATGAATTCGCCATTTTCACCGTGGATCTGGAAGGCAATATCCGTACGTGGAACACAGGGGCCGAGCATCTCTTCGGCTACGTGGCTGAGGAAATTATCAGGCGGGGTATCTCGGTGGTATTCGTGGCGGAAGACCGCGCGCAGGGTATCCCGCACCAAGAAATCGAAGCCGCGCTGGCCAAAGGGAAAGCGGCCGACAAGCGATGGCATTTGCGCAAAGACGGCAGCCGCTTCTGGGCCGATGGCTATCTGATGCCGCTGCAAGATTCCCTCGAGACAGTGTTCGGTTTTTTGAAGATCATCAGCGACAAAACACAGGAGCACCGCCTGCTCGAGCGCGCGCTGACCGCGGAAATCGAAGTGAAACGGTTGCGCGGCGAGGAGCCGGGCGCGGTCACAGATACGCTCAAGAAGAACGGATGAGCGGGCGGGTCATCAATCTATTTTTGAGGGGATGGTTGGAGTGTGCGAGGAGACTTGTTTCGCAATGGGTAACGCAAGCGGTTCAGTCTCAATTATTAAAACCTAGAAAACCACCGGCTGTGCCGGTGAGACATCCGTAGGTTTTTA
>DAISLF010000026.1:0-9944 GCA_036820585.1 Candidatus Peribacteria bacterium
GGTGCGCGTGGCATCGCGGCACGGGAGGGGAGGAGTATCGGCCTCGCTTGGCGATCGCATCGAATGGCGCAGGGGCGACATCGCCGATCCGGCTTTTTGCCGGGAGCTGCTGGAGGATTGCGACGAGCTGATCCACGCCGCCTCGTACCGGCGTAATGTCGCGTATCACCGGGAGCACCGTGACGAAGTATTGCGGCAGAATGAAGCGATGACACAGTCGCTGCTTTCAGTTCTCATCGCAAAACCGCTGCCCGTCACTTTCTTCAGTACCGCCATGGTCGCGATGGAACAAGAGCCCTCCTCCTCTCCCGACGGTTACATCGCCGCGAAAGCACGCTGCGAAGAGCGATGGACGGATGCCGCAGCGAAGGGAAGATTTCCTTTGCTGATCGTGCGTCCCGTGAGCGTGTACGGTCCGCGCGATACGTTCTCGCATGACGGCAACGTGATCCCGGCGCTGATCGTGCGCGCGGCTGAAGAGAAAAAAGAACTTACCGTTTGGGGCACGGGCGAGCAGATGCGCGCCTTCGCCTTCGCGCCCGATGTGGCTGAAGCGACTCTTCGCTTGCTGGAGGCAGCGGCAGTGGGATTGCAGTTTCTGTCGCCTGCCGAGCGCGTGAGCATCCGTCAGCTTGCGATCCTCATCCGCGATCTGGTGCATCCCGGCTTGCCGCTTGCCTTTGATGCATCCCGGCCCGAGGGACCATCGTTCCCCGGTTTGCCGCCGCACCCGTGCTTGCGAAATTTCGCGTGGACGCCGCTGGAGGAAGGACTGCGCCTCACCGTAGATTGGCGGAAGGATTCTGCTACGCTGCGTTCGTGACATTGCCCCGCACGCTCATCGTCATTCCCACCTTCAACGAGCGCGATAATATCGTGCCGCTTACCGATCGGTTGTTGGAGCTGTACCCGCAGGCGGATGTGCTGGTGGTGGATGACGGATCGCCGGATGGCACCGCGGATGTTATCCATAGCGCCCAGGTACGGCACGGCACCCGGTTGCAGCTACTCTCGCGCAGCGGCAAAAACGGCCGCGGCTCAGCGGTGCTCGATGGCTTCAGCCGCGCGTTGGCCGGAGGGTACGAGCTTGCGTTCGAAATGGATGCGGACTTCTCGCATCGTCCCGAGGAAGTGGCGCTCTTTTTCCCGCAAATGCAGCAATTCGATATGGTCGTCGGCTCGCGCTACGTGCCGGGGAGCGAGATACGCGAGTGGGGACCCAAGCGCAAAATTTTCAGCCGCTTCGCCAACGGCTATGCGCGCTTGGTGTTGGGTATTCCACTCAAGGACTATACCAACGGATTTCGCTGCTACACGCTGCGCGCTCTGGAAGCCATCGATAGGGATGCTATCGATGCCAAGGGCTATGTGGTGCTATCCGAAGTGGCATATCAATTGCACCGCAAAGGCATGCGCATCGGCGAGGTGCCGACTCTCTTCATCAACCGTCGGCGCGGTACCTCCAATCTCGGCTTCCACGAGATCAACGAAGCATTCTTTTCCGTCCTGCGCATCCGCTGGCCCCGGCTCTCCCGGCTCTCCGTGCGCGTCGCGGCTTTCATGCTGCGCGGATTTTTCGGCACGGTCGTCGACTTGCTCGCGCTCTTCTTGCTCGTGCATTTCGCTATCGCAGCGCCGCTTCCTGCATTCGTCCTTTCCGCCATCGTTGCCGTCGCTTGCATGTTCTTCCTGCGACAGCGCCGCTGGGGCGCCCATGTCGATTTGCCGCTCGGTCAATTCCTCTCGCTCTATCTTCCGGTGCTGCTGCTCACGATCCTGATCGCTTCGGGATTATGGCTGTTCGGCGTCCAGTATCTGCTCGCGAAGATTCTGGCGATCGCCGTCGCATCGCCGGTGAGTTACATGCTCTCGCGGTCGTTACGAACGGAATGAGAAGCTGTGGCTCGCAGGAACGGGACCTCTCCTCTAGAATCATTCTATGCAGCGAACACTGAGAGAATGTTTCGCACGGCCCCTTCTTCATGTTCTCTTCCTGACGATGCTCGTCGGAGTCGTCTTGCTGCGCACGCATCCGTTTCCGCTGGATGACAATTTCGCGTATCAGCGTTTCATCGAGACTCTGGCGCAGGGGAAGGTCGACCTCTCCATTCCGGGTTTCCAGGGCGCGTCGTTTCTCGCATTGCCGCTCTATCTCCTCACGCGGTCGCCCCTCACCAATATCTGGTTTCAAGTGCTGTGCGCCGCATTGCTCGTCCCCGCGGCCGCATTGGCCGCATCCTCTCTGCTGCGTGACCGCTTGCAGGTGATTCTCTTCACCTACGCGATGGCGCTCATGCCGTTTTACTTCTTCTTGGCACTGCGCGGCTTCACGTTCGCGTCTTTTACGCTCTTTGTGCTCCTCACGCTGTGGCTACGCGGACGCGGCTCCGTATGGGCGTGGGCACCGCTCGCGCTTTCTCTTCTCATCAAGCCGTTCTCCATCGCTTTGCTGCCGCTATTCCTCCTGTGGCAGCCGGAAGCAACCATGAAGACTCTGTGGCACAGAGGCTGGGTGCAGCTGCTGCTCGCGATCATTCTGCCCGCGCTCTATGCCGCAACGCAGTATCTGCAAGTGGGCCGTCTCATCATCGGCGCGCATGAGAATATCAATCAGCTCAATGTCTTCCAGTGGTGGCGCCTGCCGTTGAATGCCGCACACGGCGTGCAGATGCTCTTCTCCATTCACAATTTTTACTTTCCCGATCCGGGCAAGACGGGACTCGGCAACATGACGCACTCGTCGCCGTTGCTTCTCTTCCTGGGCTTGTTTTCGCTGCTGTATCCTCGGCAATTCTGGAAAGACCGGCGTCTCGCAGGTACGATCTTGCTGAGTGCACTCCTCGCATTTCTTCTGGCCGCGTCGCTTGATCATCTTGATCATTTTTACCTGGAGACATGCGTGCTGCTGCTCACACTTGCGTCCATTCCCGTCGTCGCGCGCTACAAATTATTGCTCCCGCTCGTGCTCGTGACATTTCATTTTCAATTTTTCTATCTCTATCTGAATTATCGCGGGGAATTTTTCATGGATACGTCGCTCTTCTGGATCGTCGCAATCATCGACGCAATGGCGGTGATCTGGACGCTCCTCTGGGTGTCATCGTCGTGGAACTGGCGATTATTCTTCGGGCGTTGGTATTGAGAGATGCGGATGATGAAAAATCCCCAAGTGCTACACATCAAAAGGACAACTGCGCTTCACGTTTTCTTGGTCTATACTGACGCCGAGGGCTTTGCCCGCTTTTCATGCGTATCGTTCTCGCCACCGGCATCTATCCGCCCGATATCGGCGGGCCCGCCACGTATGTGCAGCATCTGGCGAGCGAGCTGGCGGCGCACGGGGACAGCGTGACCGTCATCACCTATGCCGCCAAAGAATCCGTGGAGACCCGCGAGCCATGGAATGTCGTGCGGGTTTCCAAGAAAGGCGGGCCGCTCCCGCGCTGGCGGCGCTATGCGGCTGCTTTGCGGCGCGAGGGGAAAGACGCCGATATCGTGTACGCATTTTCCTCCGTCAGTTGCGGCATTCCGTTGCATCTGGCCCGATTGCGCCGTCCGCGCACAATCCTGCGGCTCGGCGGCGACTTCCTCTGGGAGCGCTATACGGATGCGGGCGGGCGCAAGTCGCTGCAAAAATTCCACCGCTTCTATCCCGGCTTGAAGAAACTGATGCAGCCGATCCTCGCGGGCTTCGATCACATCGTCTTCTCCACCGATTTCCAGCGGCATTTGTATCTGCAGTCCTATCGCCATCTTCCTCCGTGCAGCGTGATCGAGAACGCGGTGCCGCAGCAGGCAGTCCATTTGCACGAACGTCATGAGCCGATGCGGCTGCTCTTCATGGGCAGATTCGTGCGGTTCAAGAATTTGCCGTCGCTGCTCACCGCCATCGCGGAGCTGCCGCATGTGCGCCTGACCCTCGTGGGCGACGGGCCCGTTACGACCAAGGCGACGATCCTCGCGCGCACGCTCTCGATCCAGAATCGCGTATCATTTCTGCCGTCCGTGCACGGCGCCGACAAAGAGCAGCTCTTCGCCGAGCACGATGTATTGATCCTCCCGTCCCTGACCGAGATCAGCCCGCATGCCGCCATCGAAGCGCGCGCCGCCGGCTTGCCGGTGCTCCTCACCGAGGAAAACGGTTTGAGCGCGTTGCTGCGAAGCGGCATGACGGTTTGTGCGCTGCACTCGTCCGTTGACATCACGCGCGCGGTGCTCGATCTGGATCACCGTTACGAAGAAGTGGCCGCGCTGGCGGCGACAGCCTACGCGTACCGGCCGTGGGCGAGAGTATGCGAGGAGCATCTGCGGCTCTTCGCGGCGTTGCCTCGTCGCAAACACTCCCGCACTCGCGCATGAATCTTTTGATGATCTCGGGAGACAGATCCATCCTTGCCGGGAAGAAAGGCGCATTTTGGTACACGCTCCAGGAGCTCTCGAAACAATGGGAAAGGATTGATGTGCTTTGTCCGGCAGCCCCCACCCCCGGCCCCTCCCCCTCTTCGAGGGAGACGGGGGAAAAAAGAATGAAGCCCCTTTCTCCCGCAGACGGGGGAAAGGGGTTGGGGATAGAGGGAAATGTATTTTTCCATCCTTCCCCTCACGGCCTCTGGTACCAGCCTGCTTGGATTCTCAAGAAGGGGAAGGAGCTTTCGGCAGATCATCCCATCGACGTGATGACGGTGCATGAGTATCCGCCGTTTTATAACGGCATGGGCGCGAGGAGATTGTCGCGCCAAACGGGGATCCCGATAGTGCTCGAGATCCACCATGTCGTCGGCTATCCCGTTGCCGGATCATTCGCCGAGCGCATCGGTGTTGCGATGTCTCGTTTCCTGCTGCCACCCGCTTGCCGCCGGGCGGCCGCGGTGCGCGTGGTGAATCGCGCGACGAAGGACTTGCTCGTATCCTTCGGGGCATCCGGGGAGAACATACGGGTGGTGCCGTCGTTTTATCTGGATGCGTCCCTGGCTGCGTTACCGCTGATCGGCAAGCGCTATGATCTTGTGTTCGCAGCGCGCCTGGCAGCCAATAAAGGACTTTTGTCTCTCCTCGACGCCGTTCGACTATTGCCCGGTTGCACGCTCGCGGTTGTAGGCGAGGGGCTCATGCTGGCGCGTGCGAAGGAGCGGGCGCAAGCGCTTGGCATCGTGGGCCGAGTTTCATTTCTCGGGTGGCTGCCTACGCAGGACGAAGTGATGAAAGTGCTGCGCCAGGGGAAAGTGTTCGTCATGAATTCCACGAGCGAAGGCGGACCGCGATCCGCGCTGGAAGCGATGGCCTGCGGCTTGCCCGTCGTGAGCACGCGCGTGGGCGCGATGCCGGATGTCATCGAGAACGGGAAGAACGGGATGTTCACGAGCGGCACGCCGGAGGATCTGGCCCGCATACTGCAGCCGCTTCTGGCCGATGAAGCCCTGCGCGCGCGCATCGGCGCCGAGGCACGCAAAATCTTGCAACGGTTCGAGCGCACGACGCTGGTACGGGAGTACGCCGAGTTTTTGAAGAGCGTGGTTCTCCCGTAGCGCAGATTCATGAATCTGCGCTACGGTAGAAGGGTATGCGCCTGCTCGTCGTCACCCAGATGGTAGACCGCGATGATCCCATTTTGGGATTTTTTCACCGATGGCTGGAGGAATGTGCCGCCGTTTTCGATGGCGTGGAAGCCATCGGCCAGCGGGTCGGATCACATGCGTTGCCTGTCGCGGTGCATGTCCATTCGCTGGGGAAAGAGCGTGATGCGGGGAAGATACTCCAGGTCGTCCGTTTCTGGCGGCTGCAGTGGCTACTCCATCGTCAGTACGATGTCGTGCTGGTACATATGACGCCTATTTGGGTGGTGCTGGGTGCTCCCCTTTGGTGGCTGCTCCAGAAAAAAATCTATTTGTGGTACGAGGCGCGCGGCGCGCGGTGGCCGCTGCGCCTTGCACTCCTGTGCGTCACCAAAGTCTTCAGCGCATCGTCGCATGGCATGCCGGTTGCGACGCCCAAGAGCGTGATTACCGGCCATGGCATCGATACAGATCTTTTTGTGCCGGGCAGCGGCGCGCGCGCAGCGGATTTGCTGCTCACGGTCGGGCGCATCACGAAAGCCAAGAAGCTTGCCGTTCTCATCCACTGCATGCGCGATCTGCCATCCTCTCTGCAGCTGACGATCATCGGCAAAGCGATCACCGCGCAGGATGAGGTGCTGCGGGCGAGCCTCTGCGAACTCATCGGCACGCTGGGGCTGAAGGGCCGCGTGCTCATGGAAGAGCGCACGCACCGCGATATCGTTTCGTTGCTGCAACATGCATCGATTTTCTTGCATGCCAGCGATACGGGACTCGATAAAGCCGTTCTCGAAGCGATGGCCTGCGGCGTCCTCGTCCTTTCTTCCTCCGGGCCCGCGCGCGCGGTGTTGCCTCCCGCGTGCCACACCACCGACGCGGGGATGGCGGAGGCCGTGCTCCGGCTGCGCGCCCTTCCGGCGAGCGAGCAAGACTTGCTGCGCAAGGAATTGCGCGAGCGGGTGACGAAAGAACATGGATTGAAACAGTTGGTCCAGCGACTGAAGAAAGAAATGGAATAGAAATATTTTCAAACGCGCACGCAGGTTGCGATGAACATTTATTCTTCGGGACACGTTCCGTCGAACCGCGCATGCGTTGCGCTTGAAGTATTTCCAGAATGTCATCCTTCGGCTCCGCCCAGAATGACATCGCCGATTTCTCCCGTGACCGCCGGAAACCGACCCTGTAGGCTACCATTCATGGCCCAGCCTCGCCTCAGTATCGTCATGCCCGTCTACAACGAAGAGCGCACGCTGCGCCAAATCGTCGGACGGGTGCAGCAGGCTTGCGGCGATTTCAGCCAGATCATTTATGTGGATGACGGCTCGCGCGATCTGTCGCTTTCGATCCTCCAGGAGATCGCACGCCCGCAGGATCTGGTCCTCACGAAGCCCAACGGCGGCAAGGGCTCCGCGGTGCGAATGGGATATGAGCATGCCCAGGGCAAGTACGTGATCGTGCAGGATGCCGATTTGGAATACAGCCCCGAGGATATTCCGGCTCTGCTGGAAGCCGCCGAACGGGAGAATATGGCCGCGCTTTTTGGCTCGCGGCGGCTCAAAAAACAGAAGCAATTCTCGCACCTGAGCTTCTTCATCGGCGGCAACATGCTGACGTGGACGTGCAATCTGCTCTACGGCACCCGCCTCACCGATCAGCCGACCTGCTACAAAATGGTCCGCGGCGATGTGCTCAAAACTCTGCGGCTGCGCGAAAATGATTTCCGCTTCGATCCGGAGCTCACCGTACAGATCGCAGTGCATCGTCATGTCATCGGCGAACGGCCCATCTCCTACACGCCGCGCACGGTGCACGAGGGCAAGAAGATCAATTGGAAGGACTGGTTCAAGTGGATGTGGGTGTTTGTCAGTCTGCGCGTGATGAGGCGTGAGCCTTCGCCCGTTCTGTACGCGTCGGAGAAGAATGAAAAATGAAGAATGGGAAGCTCAGTCTTGCTGTAGGTTTCTTTCCTTGGGATGATCCAATATCCTTGGACTCGCTGATGCATCGCTTCCTGTCACACCGGCTTTTCGCGCCGCTCTTCCTGCTCGGCTGCTGCGCGGTTCTTGCCGTGCTCTGGCTGCCGGGGCTGCGGTATCCTTTGGTGAGCGATCCGGCCATCTACGCGCAGCTGGGCAAAAGCATGTGGGAGCATGGCGTCTATACGCTCTTGGGTGCGCCGTTCGCCAAACATCTGCCGATGCATGCGATCCTGTCCTATCCGCTCACGCGCGCGCTGGGCTTCCAGCTTGGAATGAAAACGCTATCGCTCCTGGCGGGCTTCGGTGTTTTGCTCATGACGTACCTTACGGCGCGGCGGATGTTTCGTTCCACTCTTATCGCGGCGCTTGCCACGGCGGGAGTATTGCTGCATCCCGCCTTCGTCCTCATGGCGACGATGGGTTCCGCCGATCTCACATTCACGTTCTTCTTCCTGGCGTCGGTTTTTTTCCTCCTGCGCGCCGAGGATGATCCGCTTTGCTACCTGCTTTCGGGCCTCAGCGCCGGGATGATGTGCCTCACGCGCTACAACGGTTTCCCGATCCTGCTTCTCTTTCCGTGCTGGATTCTCTGGGCCAGGCGCTCGCATCTCTATTCTCCCTGGATTTGGCTGGGAACAATTTTTTCATTTTTGCTGCCGTCGTTTTGGTTCCTGCGAAATTTTCTCACCTTCGGCGACCCGCTCCACAGCGAATACACGGCCGAGCTGCAGACGATCGCGCCCGATCATCTGCGCCAATTCCTGTCCAACGCGGTTTACTACATCAATCCGATTCACAATATTTTGCCCGTTCTTCTCTTGCTCTCCCTCTACGGTCTCTTTCGCTTCGGTCGCCAACAGATTTTCATCATCCTCTGTATGTTCGCGATCTGGGCGATCACCGCCATCTGGTGGGTGCAGGCGATCCGCTTCGCATTTCCCGGCTATCCGCTTCTGACTATCTTCGCCGCCGCCGGTTTGGTGGATCTGTGCATGCATCAGGGCAAACGCCTCCTCATCCTCTTCGTCAGCGCGGTTGCCGTTCTGTTCCTCATTTCACATGCGGCGTCGCTGTGTGTCTACACCTATGGCGCCTGCAATGCCTGGTACGACCGCACCATCGGCGGCATTCCCAAGAATCTCGGCCTGACCCCGGAGGGATACTATGCGTGGGACCAAGGCCGTAATTTTCTGAACGCTCACGCGCCCAAGGGCGCCGTGGTGGCGACGAATGATCCCTACAGCACGCCCACCTGGCAAACGGGCGTCTTCCGGCCGGACATGCACGTAGTGGTGCGGGAGCAGTGCGGGGCCTACGGCATCGACCAGCAGGTGAGAGCGGGGGAAGAAGTGCTATTTCAGACCAAGGATGCCCCGGTGACATATGTGGTGCGGAGGAAGTGTTGAGTGGGAATAACTGAATAACAGGAAAATGTAATCAGAGGGACAATCCATTTATTCAGTTGCTCAGTTATTCTTACAAGGTTTTTCTTAATCTCTCCTCCGCTTCTTCCATATGCCGGAAGGAGAGATCGGCACGCAGGTACGGCAAACGATCCCGTTTGATTTTTTCGAGCGCGCTGCGGCTGGGGAGTGCGGGCAGCGGATAGGTTTTCCCCGTGATTTTTTGGTAGCATTCCTGGATGGTGCACACGGCGAGGAGCGCGTGGAGCGTGCCGAAGAGGACGCTGCCGCTCCATCGGTCCTTGCTCGGCGACAGATGGTAATCCAGCAGTTGCTCCGGCGTGCGGAAGTAATTGAGTAACATGACGGCTCCGCTCATGCCGCTGAAGCCCGTGATGCATTCATCCTGTTCCTGCTTGGGCAGGATCGCGCAGCGATAGCCGCGCCGGAGGAGAATTTCATTGGCACGATCAAAGGTATCGTAGCGCCGCGGTTTGCCGCGGGTGGAGGCATGCGTGTTCCCGTCCGCGGGCGCGAGCGTGAGGTGTTCGTTCGTCCAGAAGATCTCGCGGTTGACCGCCAGGCAGTAGCTGCCGCTGGGTTCTATCTCTTTGCCATCCAGCGCAAAGCGCCACCAGTTGCGCGGCCGGAAGCTGACGGATGCGGTATTGGGCACGGCGAATTCTTGTTGCATGTAATCAACGGCCTTCGGGCTCATCAGGAAAATATCGTCGTCGCAGAGCCAGCAAATTTTGCGATGCCGCGCGATCGACCGGATGAACTCGTCGCACTTGGCGGCGGCGTAGAGGTTCAGGAATTTCTGCACGCGCGCGCCGGGAAAATCCGCGGGCTGCAGCTGCCCCGAGCAATCGAAGATCGTCACATCCACGCTGTCTCCCAGATTTTTTCGTACGCAGTGGTGCCATACCGTCATCATGGGCGGCAGGATGTTCATCGTGAAGAGCGCGGGTTTGTCGGACGGCGGCAATACGGGCCGCGTCATCCAA
>DAISLF010000027.1:0-2927 GCA_036820585.1 Candidatus Peribacteria bacterium
ATCTAGAGTTGTCTAATACCGAAGACAAGTAAGCCAATAAAACCCGCAATGATGAACACCACAACGGCAATATAAATTATAATAGAAATAAGCCCTCCAACAATCGTTCCGACGGAGAGGAGTTCTTCCCATCGTTCCGATGCGGAGGGAAGAGTTCTTTTTGGGATTATGACCGGGCTTTCCTTTTTCTTTTCTGGCTTAGGAGGATATGTCATTTTATTCAGTCGCTTAAGTACCCTCAGTAAATACCATGGCAGGACAACAAAAAACAGTAGCAGACTGGCGAATCCAAGAAGAGGGAAGAGAATTGAAGTAAATTTGTCCATACAGGTGGGAAAGGGAATCCAAGAAGGGGCACCCGACTCGGCTGACCCAACAATCCCTTGGATTTTCATCCGCAGAACGTTGACCGAGGCACGGATGCCCCTTTTCACGTTCTTGGGATGAATTCGGGCATGGCAGCCCGAAGGATTGATGGGTCGAGCCAAGCATATCCCCGCCTTGAGTCGGTTTGAAAGCGCAAATCTCAAAGTGAAAAACCCTGCGTCTCGCCCTTCGCTGCGGCTTGGGCTTGAACGCAGGGCATGACCCGCTACTCGAGATCGAATAGTTTGAGTTGGATTTCGTGTGGCTTCCTGCCTTGTTTTTCAATGTACCGCTCGATGGTTTCTTTGCTTCCTCGATTGCTGACTGTCCCGATGTAATAGCCATCCGTCCAGAATGCCCCTCCCCATAGTTGCTCTTTGACCGAGGGTATTTGCAGACACGGTCTTGCCGTGAGCTTCTTGATCATGCCGATGACATCTCCTCCCGAGTGTGTGGGAAGGAATTGGCAGAGGATGTGGACGTGATTTTGATCGAAACCGATTTTGTAGATGTGGATGGCAAAGCGCTCCTTGAATCCTTTGAGTGTTTCCAGGATTGTCTTGATCACGTGGGGTTCGAGGACCGCTTTTCTGTATTTGATCGTGATCTGAATGTGATAGTGACACTCAGAGACGTTGTGATACCAGCGCCAGAGGTCCGTATCGATCTTGGTCATAGGGTTTCATTGTATCTGTTGGTTGTGTGTGTAGGGCGAGCGAATAAGGTGCCTGCGTCCGCGCTGCGGCGCTTGAACGCAGGGCATGGGTAGTGAAGCTTGCGAAGTTACGTGTGCAGCTGACGGCATTGCATGAGGAAAAAATGCGGAATAGGACGGTGGATTTGGATTACTGGAATGAGAAGTACCAAGAGAAGGAAGCGGCAATCACCGAACAAGTGAAAGCGCTGCCCAAGACTTTGGCACTGGGCATGGGTCATATTACCGAAGCGGAAATTGAGCGACTGAAGGCTGAACGAGAGCAAATCAAACAGGACCTTGATGCCAGCCACATAGAAACCACGAACTGGATTGATAAGGTGGTACGCAGCTACGAACTGCTGCATTTGGTTCAGGAGGCCATGCTTCACGGATCGCCCAGAGTTCGGGCGACAATCGTGAAAGCAGTTACTACGAACTTCAACGTGGATGGCAAAACCCTCATCTGCAAGCTACGTTCTCCATTTCATGAGTCTTCGCTGAGGGATGAGTGTCCTGAGTGGTGGACGATACTGGGTTCGAACCAGTGACCTTGCGAATGTGAATCGCACGCTCTAACCAGCTGAGCTAATCGTCCAAATGAGCGCGCATACTATCACATTTCCGCTGTGTCTTGTGCAATACGAATTGCCTCATCCCGCCAGGAACTCCGGATCGAGCGACAGTTTGCTCTCTTCAGGCAGCACCTGATGCTGATACTTGGAATTGGGCTTCATGTGGTAGGGCGTCTCCGCCGGGCTCGACATCTCTTCGAAGGCGATCTGGCAGATGCGCATGCCCGGGTAGAGCGCGATCGGCATGCGGTTGAGGTTGCTGATCTCGAGCGTGATGGTGCCCGAAAACCCGGGGTCCACGAACCCCGCGGTGGAATGCACGATGATGCCGAGTCGCCCCAGGCTTGAGCGGCCCTCCACGCGGACGACCAAATCGTCGGGCACCGTAAGTGTTTCTTCGGTCACGCCCAGCACGAACTCGCCCGGCTGCACCATGTAGGACTCCCCTTCCAGTATTTTGATGAGCCGCATATTGCCCTGGAATGTCTCGGGCCGCTTGGGATCGATGACGGCGAATTTGCTGTGCTCGTAAAGCTTGAAGGTATCACCCAAATGCAGATCCATGCTGCTGGCGTGGATATGCTGGAACATCTGGGGCTTGAGCGATTCCACCTTCACCTTGCCGGACTCCAGAGCTTTGCGTATATCGCGGTCAGAGAGAATCATAGTGTGCAGGAAGAAATGGCGCTCAGGTGATCACTCCACGCAAAGCGCGAAGCCTGCAAAAAGCGTAGCACGGGAAGAGAAAAACACTCAAAAGATATTGTATGGCAGAGAGCCAGCAGCGATAATCGAAAGCCCATGAGACCCGCCACTTTTGATCGCGCGCCGGCTACGCAGAGACTGCAAAAAAGCGGCGGCGAATTAGAGGAAGGGAGAGATCAGGAGCACAAGCAAGCGTGTGAGCGAATCCGCGCAAGAATCAGCTCCATGTTCCAAAGCGGCATCCGCGAGACCAATGGCATCCTGAGCAAGAGGGATGCGGATGAATACATCGAAATGGTAGTCAAAGATGCCAAAGACCCGCAGACAGCGCACCAATGGCTGCAGGAGCACGCTGAGAAGTATGTGCCCCAGATGATCAGTGAAGCGAAAGGATTTGCAGAGCGCTATAAAAATGCGATCACCAAAGCCAAGGCGAATAACGGACTGACGGCCAAAAATATCACTGACATGGAAGCCGCCCTCAGCCGCCGCAAAGGAGACTGGCAGGCAGTGAAAGCATTTTTCACCGCCGAGGAAACCGAAGGCGATTTCTTCCGCGCCTGGGTAGCCAACTGGCAGAAGGTGGC
>DAISLF010000027.1:2937-9889 GCA_036820585.1 Candidatus Peribacteria bacterium
AAAAAAAAGGCGGAAGCGCAAGCAAAGCGTCTGGGCATCCGCGCGGAAGACCTGCCTGCACTCGCGGGCCTCAAGAGCGACAAGTTTGAGAACGGCAAAGTGAAGGAGCGATTGCAGATGACACAAGAAGCACTGGATGCACTCGTGCATCATGAGCATGGGCACACGTATCTCTACGCGGAAGCCCGCAAAGACTTGGAATATGCGGCGAGCAAAGGCGCACTTGCACGCGGGGAAATCGAACCGTATCTTGGGAAAATCTTTCGGCAATATAAAGACGAGCCGCTGAAGAGTTTCATTCTGCATGTATTGCCCAAGCGCGTGGAAGACTGGATCAGAAACGGCAACGACTACGCTGATCTCTTCGCCAAATGTGCAGAACAAGGCATCACAGCTCTCGCGAAGGAAGAATTCCTCGCGCTCAGCTACCCGAAGCGCCGCGCGGAAGTGGTGCGGATGAATATCGCCTACAACCAACGGAAGAATCCCCCGGCCAATCCCGTCCTCGCTCTCATCGCGCGCCAGATGAACCAAAACGACTGGAAAGCCGCGCGATCGATGCTGGACCAGGCCGAAAATCTCCAGCTCTCCCTGCCAGACAGCCAGCGCCTGAAGGGTCTGCGCACTCAGTATGACTTAGGAATGAAAAGGAAAAGAACGACCGGCGAAACGGCGACGCAGGAGAAAACCCCGCGGCAAGCGATGGATGATGCGTATGATGAAATGATCGCTTCGCTCATGATCTTCGCCACGCCCGCGGTGATGAAGCTCATCTTGCGCATCATTGAAGAGGGAGGCCCGCTGGAGCTTCAACGCCTTTTCGCCTTCAGCAAAGGCATCGGCAATGTGCAATGGGGCGTGGATCATAATTGGATCAACGGCCAGGAAGGCGTGCACGAGCTGCGTCAGCAGGCGCATACAGATACGAAACGAGTGCAGGAGGAAGGTCACCGCGACAAAGGCGTGGAAAATATCGATGTGTCGCAGACGGACAACGCGCCGCAGCAGGAGAGCATGTTCCGCAAATACGAGAACGGCCAGCGCGGCGTCACGTTCTACCACTTCGGCAACGATGGCGAGGACCGCCGCAAAGTGATCAAGGACATGGACGAACGCGGCTCCAACTTCTCGCACAATTACTGGTGGGACCTGATGCCCAAGGATGCGACGCTCTCGCAGATCGCCAACATGTGCCAGTTCGTCCTGCCCAAAGTGAAGAAATACTGCAAAGCGAAGCAAAAAGTTTTGGGAGAAACATCCGGCTCGCAAGTCGTGAGAGCCAAACAAGCACCCGATTCATCGGCAGGTGCCGCCGATCCGCAGTTTGCGATGGCGGCATGATCGGATACTCTTGCTCCCGATCCTTCGAAGTGCGCTTCTTTTCTCTTTTTTCATGAAAAAATTCTTCCTCCTCGCCATATTCCCCCTGCTCCTCGCGGGCTGCGCGGGATCATCCGCAAACGTGAGCCTTCAGCAGCAGATGCGCAATCCCCTCTTCGCCGAACGCTACTGGGAAGAAATGGTGGACCGCATGGCATCGCTGCAGATCAACAAAGATCCGGCGGCGCAGCAGAAGCAGACGGGATCGCTCGTGGATGCCGCGCGCCTGGATGCATTGCAAAAAGCGCAAGCGGCGACGAATCAAAAAAAACAGGGCGCGCTCGGCAGCTTTCTCTCGGCAAAGGAACAAGTGGATGGCCAGGCGCTGCTGCTGGGAAAGACGCTCTACCTCAGCACGGACTTCGTGTCGTATCCCGGGCCGTCGCTGCATCTCTACATCACCGCCGCGGTAGACCCCCGCGACCACGCGTTCCCCGATCCGAACGCCAAGGACTTGGGTCTACTCGCTTCGCCCTACGGCGCGCAGTCCTACGCGATCGATGATGACATGCAGGCCGCGGGCTACCGCACGGTGGTGCTGTGGGATACGCAGATCAAACGGCTCTATGCATTCGCGCAATTGGCGAAATAATCCCCCCCCCGTCTGGGGGAGAGGGGAGTTTCAAAAAAAGAAAGAAAACAACAAAGCCCTCCTCTCCCTATCTGGGGGAGAGGAGGGCTGGAAGGTGGGGACTCTCGCTCTCACAATTTCTGCACCGCGTTCTTCAATGCCGCATCGATGGCGGCGCTCAGATCGGTGAGGGTCGAAGGCGTCTGCACGCCATTGACGAAGAACGTGGGCGTGCCCTGCACTCCCAGCTTGATGCCTTCGTCATAATTGGCGAGGATTTCTTTGCGTTTGATATGCGACCGGGTGCAGCGGCTGTAGGTATCGTCATTGATTCCCAAGCTGCTCGCCCATTGGTTGATCACGCCGGGGCCCAATTTATCCTGGTGCGTGAACGCCATGTCGGCGAATTCCCAGAATTTGCCTTTGTCGGCGGCGCACTCGGCGGCTTCGGCCAAGTCCATGGCGTACGGATGGATCGAACGCAGCGGAAAATGTTTGTATATATAGCTGATCTGCGTGCCGTACTTCTGGAGCAACGGCTGCGTGATCGTCGTGTATGCGGCCTTGCAGGCGGGACACTCGAGATCCGCAAACTCGGTCACCACGATGGACGATTGCGGATTGCCCGTAGGCTTGCGGCTGGAATCCGCAGAAAGACCCTTCGTATCTACGCAGGCGGCAAGGACCAGAAAGGAGAAACACAGGGCGAGGAACCGTTTCATAGGAGAAAGGATGAAGAAAATGAAGAAAATTCTGAGAGTAATCGCAATTCCTGCTTCTTGATTCTATCCGGACACGAAAAATTTACCAAACATTCTTGTAACGATATACACTGCGGACCATGTCTCTCTATCGCAAGTACCGGCCGCAGAGTTTCGCCGATGTGGTGGGGCAGGAACATGTGGTGACGACGCTCGAGAATGCCGTCGCCCAGGGCAAATTGGCACACGCGTATCTTTTCGCCGGATCGCGCGGCACCGGCAAGACCTCCATCGCGCGCATATTAGCCAAAGCGATCCTCACGCATCGCGTTGCCGATGAGATCCTCAAACGCCAGATCGCGGAAGGCGTGGAGGAAGGGCATCTGGTGGATTTGGTGGAAATCGACGCGGCCAGCAACCGCGGCATCGACGATATCCGCAGCCTCGTGGAAAAAATCCAATTCTCGCCGGTCGTGGCATCGGCCAAGGTCTACATCATCGACGAAGTGCACATGCTGACGCGCGAAGCGTTCAATGCCCTGTTGAAGACGCTCGAGGAGCCGCCGCCATACGCCTACTTCATCCTGGCCACGACGGAGCTGCAGAAGATCCCCGCCACCATCCAATCGCGCTGCCAGCGCTTCACGTTTCGGCACATCAGCGAGGAGGACTTGATCCGCCGCCTGCAATATATCTGCGACCAGGAACATATCGAGGCCGAGCGTCCCGCGCTGCGCGCCATCGCCCATCATGCGCAAGGCGGCCTGCGCGATGCCATTTCTCTTCTGGACCAATTGCGCTCGCTCCCCGCAATCACGGCGGACGAAGTGAGGCAGCGCATGGGCGAAACCGGGCATGAACAAGTGTCCGCGGTGCTGCAGGCAATCGAGGCCGGCGACCGGCAAACGCTCCTCGATGCCGTGCACGCCATCGAAGCCGCGGGCATTCCATTGGAAGCATTCACGCGCCAGCTCCTCGCGGAAGTCCGCACACGCCTGCACGCGGCCGTCGAGGCGAAGCAGTCCACCGTACCGTTCATGCAGATGCTTTCGGTCTTGCTCGCCGCCATCCGTGATATCCGCATCTCGCCGCTGCCCGGCCTGGCGTTGGAATCGGCATTGCTCGCGCTCTGCAATTCTTCGACCGACACTGCTTCGTCTGCTCCTGCACAGAAAAAAAAACAGGACACGCCACATTCTCATCCGATTCCGATTCCGAGTCCTAACCCAAACCCTAGCCCCGCCCCTCTTCCTCCCCTACCCGCTGCCAAAAAAATTGAACCCGATCCGCCCAAGCAATCCGAAATCGAAGCGCCTGCTCTGAATCTCGATACCGTCCATCAGCTGTGGCCGACGGTCCTGCGCGAGACATCGCCGGCATCGGTCAAGATGTCTCTTAAAAACGGCAGAGTGCAAGGTATGCGCGGCAACGTGATCACGCTTGTCTTCACTTCGGCCTTCCACCGCGACAAAGTGGGCAACACCGAGGCGAGCCGGCTGGTGGAAGAAACGCTTGAACGTCTTTTGAAGCAACCCATGCGCATCGACTGCATCTTGGAAGAAGAACGCACGCCCGCGAACGCGAAGGAAGAACTGGTGAATCTGGCGGAAGCGGCGAGCGAGGTCTTTTGAAAAATGGAGAACATTGAATGTAGAATGGAGAACAGTTTTGCAATTCTACGTTCCACATTCTCACTCATGGATCCCAAAATCGAGAAAGCCCGGGCCCGCGACGCCATCAAGCAACGCCTCGCGCGCTTGAGCGAGAAGGACCGCCATGCCGAGGGACGCACGCTCAGCCGCGAGATCCTGAAAGCATTGCCGCAGGAACCGGCAACGGTGGCCGCGTATTATCCGCTGCAAGATGAAGGCGATATCCGGCTCGTATTGCAAACGCTCCTCGAGCGCGGCTTTCGTTTGTACCTGCCCCGCTTCGAAAGCGGGAAGATGGTCTTCCGGCAAGCGACAAGCCTGGATGCACTCGTGCCGGGCGAGTGGAAAATTCCGGTGCCGCCGCAGAGTGCGCCGCTCCTCGATCCAATGACGCTGATGTATGCGTTGGTTCCCGCGCGAGCGTTTGATCGCAGCGGAAAACGACTCGGCCGCGGCAACGGCGGCTACGACATCTGGATCCGCGCGCAGCGGACGGCCAACTCAAAGACAAAGTTCTGGGGCGTCTGCCTGGAATGCCAACTTTTGCAAACAATTCCCATGGAAGCACATGATGAAACGGTGGAAGCGATTATCACGGCACGAGGGTGTATGAACACGGCGAAAAATGACACCGAAGCAACAAAAGACAAATAATTCCCAAGAATTCGATGCCATAATGATCATTGGATTTTTGAGAATCGGTGTCATTGCCAGAAGAGCCTTTCTGGCTTCGTTCACTTCTTTCCGCTAGGCTTCCGTCGTCTGCCTTTTTCTCTTCTTCCATGCCCATCTATACTTCCCTGCAGCAATCGGACCCGGCCATCTACGAGGCACTCATGGGTGAGATGAAGCGCCAGACGGAAGGAGTGGAACTGATCGCGTCGGAGAACTACGTATCGCCGGCGGTATTGGAAACGATGGGCACGGTCTTCAACAATAAATACAGCGAAGGCTACCCGGGCAAGCGCTACTACGGCGGCCAGGAATATACCGATGCCGTCGAGACACTGGCGATCGAACGGGCAAAGCAGCTCTTTGGCTGCGAGCATGCCAACGTGCAGCCGCATGCGGGCGCGCCCGCCAATGTGGCGATGTACTTCGCGCTCTTGGAGCCGGGCGAGACGGTGCTTGGCATGGACCTGAGCCATGGCGGGCATCTCACCCATGGACATCCCGTCACCTACCTCACGAAGATTTTCAAGTTCGTGCGCTATAAGATGAAGGACATCGAAACCGGCGAGCTGGATTACGAAGAGATGCGGCGTGTCGCGCTGCAGGAGAAACCCAAAATCATCCTCGCGGGCTTCTCGGCGTACCCGCGCGAAGTGAACTATGCGAAGATGAAAGCCATCGCCGACGAAGTGGGCGCCTACACGGTCGCCGATATGGCGCATATCGCCGGGCTCATCGCGGGCAAGCAGTTGCGCAACCCCTTCGACGACGGCTTCGACATCATCACCACCACGACCCACAAGACACTGCGCGGTCCGCGCGGCGGCATGATCCTTTGCCGCAAGGCGGAGCTGGGTAAAAAGATCGATAAGATGGTCTTCCCCGGTTTCCAGGGCGGGCCCATCATGCAGATGGTGGCGGCCAAGGCCGTGGCCTTCGGCGAAGCCCTCCGGCCGGAATTCCAGGAATATGCGCGCCAGATCATCGCCAACAGCAAGCACCTGGCTGGGTTCTTTATGGATCGCGACTGCAAATTGATCACGAACGGCACCGATAACCACCTGATGCTCATCGATTGCGTGAAATCATGGGGCATCGCGGGTAAAGAGGTGGAACATCTGCTGGATCGGGTCGGCATCACGCTGAATAAAAACATGATCGCCGACGACACGCGCTCCCCCATGGACCCGTCCGGCGTGCGCCTGGGCACACCCGCCATCACCACGCGCGGCATGAAAGAGAAGGACATGGAAACGCTCGGGACGTTCATCCTCGCAGCCATCGAGAAGCGCAGCAATGATGCGGCGATCAGCGCGCTACATGAAGAAGTGAAAACCTTCTGCAAAAAATTCCCCGTTCCTGGCATTTCCGATCTGTCACGCTGAGCAGGTGCTGGCCACACTTCGATATGTCCCCGCTGCGGCGTTGGCTACACAGTGTGACACAGCACCGTATCGAAGCGCCATTCCCTCGCATACCATGCAATCCTACCTCGACAGCTTCCTCTTCGCCTGTAACGGCCTGCGCCATGCCATTGCCACCGAGCGGAATCTAAAGCTCTTTGCGGCGGGCTACGTCGCAAGCATCATCGTCTCGCTGATGCTCGGCATCAGCCTCGTCGGCTGGGCTTTCGTGCTGCTCTCGGGCGGGACATTCCTCGCCATCGAGCTCCTGAATACCGCCATCGAGGATTTCAGCGATGCCTTTGATACGCATACGAAGAAACAAGACGATCTGCACTACCAAGCCATCAAAGCCACCAAAGACATCGCGGCGGCCGCAGCGCTCATGAGCGCTCTCACCTGGATCGTGATCCTCGCTATCGTCTTGCTGCCGCCTCTGCTCCCGTTGCTGGGACTCTAAAAAAGAAAACAATTCTTTGCATGAATCTCCTTTGAGAGCCTCCTTTCATTTGCATTTTGCCAAAGAACGTCATCCGATCGAACATCGTGCACATTGCATCAAAACCATTCTTT
>DAISLF010000028.1:0-9475 GCA_036820585.1 Candidatus Peribacteria bacterium
CGGCCGAGGGGGCCGTTGGGGCTGCGGGATGAGACCGTGAACGGCCAGCAGCAGGAAGCTATCGTGCGGCGCACGGTGACCGTCTACAAGCGCAAAATCGTGCTCATTACCGATGCGCATGTACCCCAAGAAAAGATCGCGTCGCTGCAGCAGATCGCCGCCTCTGGCTCGGTCTATTTGCGCGTGCTGCGTTCGTCCGTGGCCGCATCGGACCGGGCGGGGGAAGACGCGCTCAATACGATGCTCACCGAGCAGAATGCCGCGCTCTTCGACGCGGAAACGATCGTGCTGTGGACCGACGGATTGCCTACGCCCGGGTTGCAGGCGCTCCTTAAAGCCGAGCAGGCGGATTCCGCTTATGCCGGCACCATGGAACACCAGACGCTCGTGCTCATCACGGACCACAGCCTGCGCCAGGTGGCGCGCACCGCGCAGGGGCCGATGGCGGTTTTGAAACCTCGCAAGCTCCTCGTGGCCCGGCCGTCTACTCTCGCGGCACTCGTCACGTCGCCCGATGCCGACACCTTTGTAAAATCCATTCTGCAGGTGGATACGCCCGACACGGTGATTCTGGATGCCGCCGCGGTGCAAGTGAGCCCGTGGTATCTCTTCACCATGCTCGTGGGCTATATGCTGACGATCGGCGTCTCCAGCCAGACGATCCTGCTGCTGCTCGTGCTGCCCGTCATCGCCACCATTCTCTCCTTCCTCAAGCAGGTGGTAGGCATGGCGACCTTCGGCCTCTTCACGCCCGCCATCATCGCACTCAGTTTCCTGGTGCTCGGCTGGTGGATCGGTTTGCTCTTCCTGCTCTTTATTTTGGGCACCGGTTACTTTTCGCGCTCGCTCATGCGCCGCTGGCATATCCTCTATATCCCGAAGATGGACATCATCCTGGGCATCGGGAGCATCACGCTTTTGCTGCTCGTGGGCATCGCCACGGCGTTCGGCGTCCTGCTGAGTCACGACACGGTCTTCGTGTTGCTCATTATGAGTACGCTCGTGGAGAGCTTCCTCAACGTGAAATCGGAACAAGGCCTGTTGTCCGCCCTGCTCGCCATCGGCCAGACGGTGCTCGCGGCTCTCATTTGCGTGCTTGTGGTCCAATGGCCGCCGTTCCGTTTGCTCATCCTCGCGTATCCCGAAGTCATCCTGCTCGCCATTCTCCTCAATGTCTTACTGGGACGGTGGACGGGCCTGCGCATCAGCGAGTACTTCCGGTTTCGGGAAGTCTTTAAGCATTTAAGGGAAGAGTAATTCCATTTCATTCTCGGTTATGTATTTTCTTGTCCACCAAAGGCAAAAGGGCAGGAAGGCAGAAAGGCAGAAGGTCTGCCTCCTTCCAACCTGCTGCCCTGTTGCCCTTCTGCCTTCGTAATGTTTCCTTTTTTCAGACACGGCATTCTCGGTCTCAACGCACGCAACTTGCTGTATCTCAAGCCTTACAACCCGCGCAAGGCGGTCGCGTTCGCGGATAACAAGCTCAAGACCAAGGCGTTCCTGTCGGCGCGCGGCGTCCCGACGGCCCGGATCTACGCGCGCATCGAGGACCGCCAGCAGCTGCGGACGTTCGATTTCAAGAGCCTGCCCGACGAGTGCGTGCTCAAGCCCAACTACGGTTACGGCGGCGAGGGCATCATGATTCTCAAGGGACGCCGCAACGGCGAATTCCTGGAGCAGGGCAAGACGCCCGTGCCCGACCGCAGGCTGCGCGAACACATCGAAGATATCCTCGACGGCAAATTCTCGGTGAACGGCAAAATGGATACGGCCTTCTTCGAAAAAATTCTCGTCGCCCACGATGGCTTCGCCCCGTTCCGCCCGGCGGGATTGCCCGATGTGCGCATCGTCGTCTTCAATCTGGTGCCCGTGATGGCGATGCTGCGCGTTCCCACCGTCTCGAGCCACGGCAAAGCAAACGTGCACATGGGGGGGCTGGGCATCGGCATCGATATCGCCAAAGGGGTGACCACCCATGCGTTCCAGTACTCGAGCCTCATCGACGATGTGCCCCACGGCGGCGGCGCCGCCGGCATCCCCATTCCCTTCTGGGAAGAGATGCTTCTGATCGCCTCGCGCATCCAGTACATCACCAATATCGGCTACCTGGCGGTGGACCTGACGATCGACGACGAGCAAGGGCCCGTTCTCCTGGAAGTGAATGCTCGCGCCGGACTCATGGTGCAGGTGGCGAACCTCGCGCCGCTGCGTTCCCGGCTGGAGCGTGTGAAGGGGATCTCCGTGAGCTCGCCCGAGAAGGGCGTGCGCATGGCCCAGGATCTCTTCGGCGAGCGCGTGGAGCGGGCGGCGACGGAGCGCGCGCCAGACCGTCCGCGTCTGGGTATCCGCGAGACGATTGCCATCCACTCCAAAGGCGTGACGATCGAAGCGCAGGCGCTGGTGAGTCCCGCGGGTTCTGAATATTCCATTTTCACGCCCGAACTCATCGATGAGCTGCAGAATATCGCCGCCGCAGAGCCGCTGGAAGACGGGATGGAAGAAGAAGGCCAACTGTATCATGTGAAATTCACGCTCGGCGGACGCAAGATCCAAACACTCGTGCATGCGGGCTCCGTCTACGCCGTGCCTCCGGCCCGCGCGCTCATCGGCCGCAGGGATTTGACGGAGTTCTACATCGATCCCGGCAAACAAACCGCCGAGATCCACGCGACGCCGTCGCGTGTCAAAATCGATCTGCGCGCCACCGACCGCATCCTGCTCCAGATGGATGAAGAACTGATGCTCCTCAAGTATCTGAAGCCGATCAATTTGCACGAGGAGCGCCGCCGCCTGGAGAGTGACCGCGACTATAGCCCCGTCTTCCTCTATCCGCCCTTGCCCGATACTTTGGGCGACATGGAGCGCCGCCTCCTCTCGCTGCAGACCGACGAATCGCCGCTGGGAACGCTGCTGCAGAAAAAAAAACACGAGCTGCTCACGCGCATGTCGCTCTTCCGCGCGCGCGGCGATACGCACAAATTCACGCAGGCCTCCACGGCGCTCTTCGGCGCACCGCGCACCGATCTTCTTTCCTCCGCCAGCGCTTTTCTGCGCTCCCGCGCGGCATGCGACCTGCCGCCGCCCGAGGATCAGTTGCTTGGCTCCGACCAGGCGGCCGAGCTCTTCGAAACGGCATTGGCCAAGTATGGTCTCCACGATTGGCACGTCGTGATCCGCAACGCCCTCGTGGCGGACTGCGCCGTCGGATGGAAACGGCTCTTCATCCGCAAGGACGCGCGTTTCTCGCAGGAACACGTCGCGTCTTTGGTAGCGCATGAAATCGAGACGCATATCCTGACCGCCGAGAACGGCGACCAACAGCCCTTCGATCTTTTCCGGCGCGGCTTTGCCAATTACCTGGATACCCAGGAAGGTCTGGCGACGTTCAACCAAAACCGCATTCTCTCGCCCTATCACGAAAAGCGCTACGGCCCGGCGCGCGGCGTGCTTGCGGTGGCGTATGCGCTGGACCATTCCTTCGTGGATACGCGGCGCTATCTGGAAGAAGAGCTCGGCTACACGCCCGCCAAGGCGCTTACCAAGACGATCGAGCTCAAGCGCGGCCTGCACGTTACCTCCGAGCCCGGCAGCTTCACCAAAGGTCTCGTGTATTACCGCGGGCTGCGGGCCATCGAGCAATTCATCGAAAGCGGCGGCGATATCCGGCGGCTGTACCTGGGAAAAGTCGCCTTGGAAGATCTGGAGCTCGCCGAGCAAGTCGTCGGCGTGAAACAGCCCATCCTGATCCCGCTCTACATCCGTGCGGAGGAGAAGAAGCTGAAAGCCGACAAAAAAGCCGCGGATGAGAAAGCGAAAACCAAGAAAAAGACGGAGGATTTTGATGATTGATATGTCTGCCGAGAAACAGGCTCATTTCCTACTTTGAAAGATCTCCCAGACTTGCTAAATAAAATTATAGTTGTATAATACAAAATAGATCTTTCAAAACCTCGAACTAAAGGGAAAAAATGGGCAGCAAAACAGCCTGGAGAATTAACGCATGGATCAGCTTCAACGTATGCTGGATCCTGTGGGCAATCTTGACGATTGCCAGCCTCCTGCAGCAGTTCCCGGCCACCGAGCCCTTGGTGGTTGGATTCTTCTGGATCAATCTGTTTTTCTTTTTCCTCGGCATCGGTGTCGGGGGAAAGTGTGGTAACTCTAATCCGACGGGGATTTGGGTCGCGGTTGTGATTCAAATCCTGGGCATCGTCATTCAAGTCGTACTCGTCGCTTTCTTCTGGAAGGAGATGGTATGGCTCGATACAGCCCTTCGATCCTTTCGGTCAGCGGCGGTGAGCCCATTCGGTTCCTGGGCGGACCACCTTCTGCCGCTGCGGCTCGTCTGGGGTGCTGTCACGCTCTTTTTCTTTTGCCGTCTTTGGCGGAGAGGACATCTCTTCCAAAGAATCGGCAGGAGACCATGGTGAAAGATCAAGCGGGTGCTTCGGCACCCAGAACAGCCTCCGGTAAATCTATCGGAGGCTGTTTCACATGCATGCAAAAAAACTTGCTGAGACGAAGCTGATAGTTCCCCGAAAATTCTTTCATCGTTACTTCTTTTTTTCTTCCTTGGCCGGAGCGGCTTTGGCATCGCCGGCCGGTGCGCCTTCTGCCGGAGCGGCACCCTCGGCAGTGACAGCTGCGCCTTCGGTCGGAGCAACAGCGACCGTTGCGATCACTTCTTCTGCGCGCGGCTCTTGGATGGTGGCCAGCACGGTATCCGCATCATCCAGAATCTTTACGCCTTTGGGCAGCTCGATATCTTTGATGGAGACGGAATCGTGAAAAGCGGCCAAGCTGCTGATCTTCACGGTGAGGCTATGTGGCAGATCGGACGGAAGACACTTCACGCGCACGGTATCGTGGGTGACCACGAAGATGCCGCTGAGCTCTTTGACGGCCGGAGCATCGCCTTCGAAGTGGATGGGCACGAGCGTCTCGATTTCTTCTTTCATGTTCACTGCGTAGAAATCGGCATGGATCTCGCGGTCGGTGACGGTATCGAAAGAAATATCCTTGAAGAGCACCGGCACGCTCTTGCCGTCGACTTCCAGGGAAATCAATGTGCTCTCTCCGGCCTGGATAAAGGCCTTGTGCAGCGCCATCTCCTCACATTGCAAGTGCATGTTCTGATCCACCGTGCCATAGACGACGCAGGGCACCTGGCCGCCGCGGCGCATCTGGCCGGGCTTCTTGCTCGCATCGCGCGCCGTTGCTTTGAGGGAGATCATGTCCATAGAGAGGCCACAGAGTAAGGGATTTGTAGAGGGGGGTCAACAGAGGAAATAAGGCGAGAAAGGTGAGGAAAGGAAGAAAAGACAGGAAGGTTCGGTCATTCATAGCCTCGAGACCTTCCTCACTTTTCTATCCTTTTCTTGCTTTTCTGCCTTCATGCCCCTCGCCATTTCCAAAAATACTTGCACGCGCTCGCCAGGTGGATGCGGACGGTCGGCTTATAAAAGATGGTGAGGAAGCCGCCGTCGCTCAGGCGCTTTTTGCGGTCAAACGCGCGGGCGGACGGGTAATACACGACGCGCTTCCCGGCATTCCAGCAGCGGCGGCAGAGATCGGTATCTTCGAAGAAGAGAAAGAAGCGCGGGTCGAACCCACCCAACTCTTTGTACAAATCGCGCCGGAGGAGGAAGCAGGCACCCGCCACCCAATCCACATCGCGCGGCGCGTCCATATTTTCTTGGTCCTGCAGGTAGCGGTGCATGCGGCCGGGGAAGAAGCGGCGCAAAAACGTGCGTTTGATGAGCAAGTCGGCGACGGTGGGGAATCGGCGGTACGCGTCGCGCGTGTTGCCATCGGCGAAGACGAGTCGCGGTGCCAGGATGCCGATGGCCGGATCGGCTTCCATGGCTGCGATCATTGTTTCCAATGCCGATGATTCCAGCGCCGTATCGGGATTCACGATCAACAGATACGTGCTCTGCGCGGCGCGGATGCCCAGTGCGTTGCCCTGGCCGTAGCCGGTATTCTGCGCGCTTTCCAATACGCGCACGCAGCGAACTCCCCGCGTGCGGTTGCGGATATAGCCGATGGAATCATCGGATGAATGATTGTCGACGACGAGGATCTCCAGCTTGTCTGCGATCGTTTGTTTGCAGAGCGCATCCACACACGTCCAGGTATCCCGCGGCGAGCGGTAATTAAGCACGATGGCCGAGACGAGAGGGGAGGAGGACACGGGGATGAAGAAGGCTTTGGCACCCATCATCGGGGAGGAATGGAAAATTGAAAATGAATAATTTGGAATGAATGAAAAGTTTGTCGAAGTCATTTCTGCTTCCTCTTCAAGGATTCGACGGATTGCGCAGCTACGCCAAGCGTTGGGTGGTAAAGCCGGTGACAGCCGATTCCGCTTTCTTCGGCAGCCTCCTGCAAATATCACGGACTGCCTGGGGATCCGGCGCGCTTTCCAGACGCCATCTTGCGTTGGTCACGATGATTTTTCCTTTCCTCATGGTTTTCCCACAGGCTGCCCTTTCGAGTAGCGAATCATTTGCGTTTCATTGGTCGGATCTGCGGGGTCCGGTACGACGATCGTTCCTGCTATCGCGACAGAAAGCTCGATCAGCGCATTCAAGGCTTCCTGTCCTCTGCTGTTATACATATCCAACGCCTTGGAATCCACTTTCACCATTAGGTCAGCGGGTTGGCCATCGCTATATTCCGATTCCCCTATGTTCGACTTTTGCCATGCCGCAAGGACCTCCTGAGCGCTCATCGGATGGGCGGTACTGCCGTCTACGGCCATGGTAAATGCCTTATCGTTCTTTGGGGATCCGGGGTTCTTGAGATATTTGTCAGCGGGGAGGAGCTTTACTATCTGCACTATCGGATGCTCTCTATTCTCCGCGGTGAGCAGCTGGCCTTCTCTCGCTACGATGTCACCTTTGAATCCCTGGGGATAGGCGCGGCTTGAATACCGATGGCTTCCATAATCATCTCTCATCGTATCGGGCACAATTTCCACCGGTATCCCCAGCTCTGTCAGAATCCGGGGTCGCATCTTCGAAACGGTATTTCGTATCAAATTGTCGCTCGTATTGCCTTCATATTCAAATTGAACGTAGCCTAATTTCCCGTTTTCTTTCTTCTCTTTTAAAAAGTGCAGTAACTCTTCCTCCGTGATCGCCGTTTGTTTTCCTTGATAGAGCAATGCGTATGGTGAGTAGGGAACTTGTATGTATTTTGGATGCGTATCGGGCCCCAAGATGAGCACAGAGATGCCGCCGGGCCCCTGGAAAACATCCAGGTTATTTGGAGTTGCGGCAGCCTGTGGCTGTTCGGTTTGGGCTTTTGCTTTGTCATGCGGAGCGGACTGGGGTTCCGCCTCTTTTGGTTTCGCGGGCATGTCATCCGTCTTTTCCGGCGGTTTGGGTGGATGTTCCGGTTCCGTTGCTTTTGGCGGAGCGCCATCGGCCGGCCGATTGTCTTTCTTGCTGCTCTCCGGTTTGTTTCCTGCCGGCTCAGCGCCGGGGCTCCATCCGGTCCCGTTGAATGCTCCCCAGCCTTTGCCGCCGAGGCGATCAAAAAACCACAAGACGCCGAGCCAACCAGCCGCCGTCACCGCCGGCCACTTGATCCAATCCCAGGCTTTTGCGATGACTCCTTTCGTATCTTCTTGCTGTGTGCCGAAGAGCCAATCGGACCACGCCCGAGGCAAGATGCGCCGGACGATCCATTCGGGAGCACCCAAGACGGCAGCCAGCAAGGCGGAGCCCGCGAGCACGCCGCCGCCCACGATGGCCGCCTGCGTCACGCGGCCGGTATCCTTGAAATCCTGCAGCAGTTTCATGCCATGCGCTTGCGCGTACTCGGAGCCGTCTTTGGTGGTCTTCAGCTTCTCCACGAATACTTTTTCTCGCGTAGCGGCCACTTCCGCGCGCTGTGCGTCCAATGCGACCAACTTGTCGCCCACCGCGGTACGCTGTTCAGTGGCGATATCATCGAGGAGTCGCTGCAAGATAACGCCCGTCACGTCGACGACAATCGTTTTCTTGCCGCTTTCCAAGCCGGTTGCCATCTCCAATACTTTCCGGGTGCGTTCGAGCTGTTCGACGGGACTGCGCGTCAGGACGCTGTTCTGCGTGATGAATGCCGTCAGGGTGGGCATATCTGTCGCGTTTGCTGCCACGGTTTCTTTGTTGATGTCCGCTGTTGCTTCCGTCATGAGGGTAGAAGAAATCTGAATATTATAGCACAAAAGCTCAGCCTGAACTATCATTTGCCTTCTGAAGACAGAAGGTTTTGCCAATTTCAGAACAGCAGCCCGATCGAGAAGATCAGGGCGACTGCGATGCGATAGACGCCGAAGGGGGCGAAGGAATGATTCTTGATGTAGGCCAGGAACCAGCGGATGGCGAGGAGCGCGACTGCGAAGGACACGAGGAATCCGACGGCAAGCAACCCCAGCTGGCTTCCCGAAAAATTGTGCGGAGATTTGATCAGATCCAGGCCCGTGGCCGCGATCATGGTGGGAATGGCGAGCAGGAATGAGAAATCCACGATCGTTTTGCGCTCGACGCCCACCAGCTGTCCGCCCACGATGGTGGCGGCAGCGCGCGAGACGCCGGGGACAACTGCGAGGGCCTGAAAGCAGCCGATGAGGAATGCTTGCTTGTAGGTAATACGTTCAAGGCTCCGAGCATCCGATGGTTTTTCGCGGTGCCAGCGTTCGAAGAGGATCAGGATGATGCCGCCAAGGAAAAGCGCCCACAGGACGACGGCAAGGCTGCCAAAGAAAATGTGCATGATGATTTTTTGCAGCACCAAGCCGATGATCGCCGTGGGGACGAATGCCACCGCCACGCGCATGAATGTGGCGCGGTCGCGCAGGAGTGATTTCCCGTAAAAGACAACGACCGCCAGGATGGAGCCCAGCTGGATGAAAATTTCGAAGGTCGTTTGAAAATCCGTCTGCGAGAGTCCCAATAGACGCGACGCAAGAATGAGATGCGCCGTGGAGGAGATGGGCAGAAATTCCGTCATACCCTCGATCGCTCCCAAGATGATGGCATGCAGCAGATGCACCCGGGTAGTGAAGCACAGATGCAGTGCGGGGAGAAAGTGACAGAGTGCGATGATGATGGGGAATCCGATGAAGCCCGAAGAAACCAAAGATGCAGAAATTGTCGGTTTCTGCAGACTCTTCGGTTTCTTCGGGCTGCAAAGGTTCTGCCCAATCCCGTAAGAACCAAGAGCTTCCATCGTCACAGTATTGTTCTTTCCTTCTCCGAGCGCGGAAAAGAAGCCGAATATCAGTATGACAAAAAAGGAGAGCAGCCGCTTCAGCCAGATGGAAATACCCAGCAGAGCTGGGATCAGGAGAATCCAGGTGGGAATGTATGATTATTCCCGGGGGCAGAATTATTGACATATTTTAATTTTGTATCTAAAATATAAAAAGATGTTCTTTCAGAGCATCGGCAAGGTTTAGGTTTGAGGCAAGCGCTCTGCGTATTCC
>DAISLF010000029.1:0-7561 GCA_036820585.1 Candidatus Peribacteria bacterium
ACAGGGCTGGGGGTGGGGGAATCTCACAACGCCAACGCAAACTGCTGCGAAAGCATCTGGCGCGAGGTATTCGTTTCCAGTCCGCGCAGCAAACGATGAAAAAACTCGGCGCCCCGCGGCGCGGCGATGGATTGCTCCTCACGCAGCGCAATCGCCAGATGCAGAATAAATTGATCGCTCTCCTCGCCTCTTTCATGAATGGGTGTCAGGAGACGCAAGCGCTGCGCAAGCGATGATGCCCGCCAGAACGCGAGCGCGTTGGCAAAGGCCGTTTTCTCTGCGCGCAGCACCTCGGGATCGGCCAGGAGGCTACGCACGATGCCGGGCGCACCCTGGGCCAACTGAAGCACAAACCGCCTGTCGGCATCGGAGGCATTCTGGAGCAACGGCTCCATATCGCTGTCGCGCACGCGCGAGAAGCGCATCACCCGCGCGCGGGACACGAGCGTTGGCAAGAGCGACTGCATCGCTTGCGTGGTGAGCAGGAAGACGACGCCGGGAGGCGGCTCTTCGAGAATTTTCAAAAGCGCATTCACCGCCTCATCCTGCATGCGCTCCACGGAACGGATGAGGCAGCAGCGGTATTTCCCGGTGCCCACCTCGTGCAACCGCTCCTGGAGCATGCGGATATCCTCGATGCTGATCGTATCCGTCTTGGCTTTCGCCTTCATACGGTGCTGCTGCGGTATATTGGACGACCGCGCGATCATGTCCGCGTCTTCGGCCACTCCCTCGATCCACAATTGATCGAGCGCGAAAAGATCGGGATGAAGCAGCTTCTCCGCCTGCACGCGCGCACGTTCTTTATTGGCTTCCTCCACGCCGGCAGTCAGCAGCTCCGTGGCAAACCACTTGGCGACGGTGAATTTCCCCACATGCCGCGGACCCGTGAACAGATACGCATGCGACACGTTGCCCGTGCGGATGTCTTCCTGCAGTGCGGCAAGCTCGAGACGATGGCCGAGGATGGAAGAAGATGATGACATGGTCTCAATGCATTCTACTGAATCTTTGGAAAAGAATAGGGCAGGTAGAATATTGAATGTAGAAAATCATCAAAAGTTCAAAAATATCGCTTCAACATCCAACATTCTACATTCGACGTTCCACATTCTCATTCACAGCTCCTTCCCATGACACTTCTTATATTTTTTGCCGCTGCCGCACGGGCACGGATCGTTGCGGCCGACTTTGGGTTCGGATGAGACAGGCGTCGCAGGAGAAGCGCGATGCATTTCGATCCCTCCCGATTGCATTGCCTGGTGGATCGCTTGTGCGGATACAAACGGCAGCGGCTCTTGCCTGCCCTGCGGACCCACGACGCCCGTCTGCGTCAGCTCGCCTTCGATCTGCGCGGCATTCGTGATCAAGTTGGACGGCGTCTCCTGGACTTCCAGGAACACGACCTGGGATGCGAACTGCAGGAAATCGGCCTGCAGGAGCGTGCGGACGATAGTGGAGCTGATGGTGAGCATCAGCGCCTGGAAGCGGCGGAAGCCCTGGTCTTGGTATTCGATCAGCGGATCGCGCTGGGCGTAGCCCGAGAACGCCACCTGCTCGCGCAAGTGCGACATGTCGTCGATGTGGTCCATCCAGTGCGCGTCGATGCTGCGAAGCGTCACGATGCTCTCGGCACGGCTGACGGTCTCGCGATCGTACTCGGTGCATTTCGTCTCGTAGAAGGTGACGACCAGTTGCTGCACGTATTCCAGGAGCTTCTGCGCATCATGGAAGCTGGAGAGATGTTCGCGGGGCATCGCCTGCTGCAAGCCCGTGTGGAGCGCCGACAGGCTTTCGCCGATCTCTGTGATGTTCCATTCGGACGGATCGTCGCTTTGGGTATGCGCATGCACGATGGCCGACGCTTCCCTTCGCATGTCGGCGAGGATTTCATCATGCAACGGCAGAGAAACGAGTGACGAGGAATCTCGCGTCTCGGAACTCGCATCTCGTTTCTCCTCGGATTCCGCAATTTTTTCCAAAACCTTCTGCCGCCGCGCGTAGATGATCTCGCGGTGCTTGTTCATCACGTCGTCATACTGGAGGACATGGCGGCGCGTATCGAAGTTGCGGCCTTCCACTTTTTTCTGGGCGCTCTCGATGCTGCGCGACACCAAGCCATTTTCCAACGGCACATCATCGGGCACCTTGAGGCGCTCCATCATGGTTTTCAGCCGATCCCCGCCGAAGAGGCGCATCAGCTCATCTTCCATGGAAACGAAAAACTGGCTTTCGCCCGGATCGCCCTGGCGTCCGCTGCGTCCCCGCAGCTGGTTATCGATGCGCCGCGCCTCGTGGCGCTCGGTGCCGAGGATCACGAGACCGCCGAGTGCTTGCACGCCTTCGCCGAGCTTGATGTCGGTGCCGCGTCCCGCCATGTTGGTGGCGATGGTAATGGCTCCGCGCTGTCCGGCCTTGGCCACGATGTCGGCTTCCTTCTCATGCTGCTTGGCATTGAGCACCTGGTGCGGCACGCCTTCGCGCTCCAGAAGCAGACTCATGGCTTCGGATTTCTCGATAGAGGTAGTACCGATAAGCACCGGCTGGCCGCGCTGGTAGCGCTCTTTGGCGATTACAGCCACGGCTTTGAACTTGGCCGCGACGGTGCGGTAGATGGCGTCTGTCTTATCGAGACGCACCATGGTGCGATGCGTGGGCACCACGATGGTGCGGATCTTGTAGATGGATTCGAATTCCTCTTCCTCGGTCTTGGCCGTACCCGTCATGCCCGCCAGCTTTTGGAAGAGACGGAAGTAGTTCTGGAAGGTGATCGTCGCAAGCGTCTTACTTTCACGCTGCACCGTCACTTTCTCCTTGGCTTCGATCGCCTGGTGGAGACCGTGGCTGTAGCGGCGGCCCGGCATCAGGCGGCCTGTGAATTCATCGACGATGATGATCTCGTTGTCCTTGGACACGTAGTCCACGTCGCGCTGGTAGATGGCATGCGCGCGCAGCGCCTGCTCGATGTGGTGCACTTCCTCGAAACCTTTCTCGGTATAGATATTCTCGATGCCGAGCATCTGCTCCATTTTCTTGATGCCTTCCTCGGTGAGGACTGCCGTGCGCTGCTTCTCGTCTTTGTTGTAGTGCTCGTTTTCTTTGAGCTCGGAAACCAGCTGCGCGTACTGCACGTACTTGGTGGTGGATTCCTCCGCCGGCTGGCTGATGATGAGCGGCGTACGGGCTTCGTCGATGAGGATCGAGTCCACTTCATCCACGATGGCATAATGGAGGCCGCGCTGCACTTGCTGCGCGATCGTCGGCGCCATGTTATCGCGCAGATAATCGAAACCGTATTCGCTGTTGGTGCCGTAGGTGACGTCGGACGCATAGGCCTCGCGGCGCTGGTCGTTTTGCAATCCATGGACGATGACGCCGACCTTGAGGCCGAGCGCCTCATAGAGCATGCCCATCCAGGTGGCGTCGCGCTTGGCCAGGTAATCGTTGACCGTGACGACGTGCACTCCTTTGCCCGCGAGCGCGTTGAGATACACCGGCAGCGTGCACACGAGCGTCTTGCCTTCACCCGTTTTCATTTCGGCGATATTGCCGCGGTGGAGCACGATGCCTCCCAAAATCTGCACGTCGAAAGGAATCATGTCCCACCCGAACTCCTGCGAGCCGATCTTGATCATGCGGCCGCTTTCCTTGAGCAGCTCGCACGCGCGGATGGCGACGGCGAATGCCTCGGGCAACACGGCATTCAGAACCGTTTGCTCGTTTTTGCCGGTTGCCATCTCCGCCTGAATCTTTTGCCGCAGCTCATCGCTCTTGGCAGACAACGTTTCGAGCGTCAGCGCGCGGATGGCGGGATCCTTCCCCTTCTCACGCACCAGAGTCACAATCGGCCGCAGCTTCTTGAGCTCCTTTTCGTTGGGATCGCCGAGGAATTTATTGAGTGAATCGAGGAATGCCATGGCAAAAAGTCAAAGCGAGGAAGCAGGATAGCACTCCGCTGCAGGAAAGCACAGACTCAATAAGGAAAAGGGATGACGGCGCACCAAGAGCTCAAGCGACGACGGGTTCTTCTCCTTTGTTCATTCTTCTCTTGCTCCCTGCATCCGGTCCGCGGATGCACTTTGTCTCGGTCAGCGAGACGCGTATATCTTGCGCGTAGTGCCTGCATCCCCTCGACACTTGGCAACAAAGACAGCAAATTAATCCGATGGGAAATCCCCAGAAGCAGTTGAAGGCTCCTTTCCGCCGCCTCATATGATAAGGCGGGTTGAGAAAACAATAGTTCCCCTTCGTTTAAGAATGCATCGATATCCAGCTCAAGAAGAGTGGCATACACCACCTTCCGATCGATTCCCCGGATGACCGTGCGCACCCGTGCGCACCCGTTCCTTTTGTTGTCGGATTGGAGAAAGTAAGGGGCTGGCCTAGGACTTTTTAGTCTACACCAAGGATTTTCCACAGAGAGATGAGCAGATCTTTGGGTGAGCCGTTGTTGAATCTCCATTCGCACTCTTTGAGGTACAAATGAAAGGTGTCTTTCGGCACGCCGTTGAATTTTCGCAGATGCCTCTTCGCCTGATTCCAGAAGTTCTCGATGCCATTGATGTGGTTCCGTTTGGAGGTGGCAAATGTGATGCTGTGGTTGATGCGAACGTGGCGATATCCTTCGACGGCCAAACTGTTGTAGCTGCGGAAAGTGTCGGAGTAGACGATGCTGTCCGGCTCTACCTTTTGTTTGATGATCGGCACGATCGTCTTGGCTTTGGCATTCTCAATGACCTGCGTGTAGACCTTCCCACCGCGCTTCAGGATGCCAAAGACCGGCACCTTGCCTCCTGCTCCTCGACCACGTTTGCCTTTCCGCCTGCCTCCGAAGTAACTCTCATCCACTTCCACTTCTCCGTAAAAGGATAATTCGTCTTCTTGGTGCTTCGCGATTTTCTCTCGCACTTTCGTGAAGAACGTTGTCGCCGTATGACGATGCACTCCTGCAAGTTCTGCGGCTGCTCTCGCTGTGACACCCGCCACGAACAATCTCAGCAGATCTTCGGGCTGTTTTCCGGTGAGCTTGCTCCACTTGAGACGCAGGAAGGACAGTCTAGGAAAGAAAATCTCCTAGGCCAGCCCCGAAAGTAATTCTGCAGGATTCCCCTCATGCAAAGATTCTGCAGGACCGTTTCTTTCAATCATTGCTGTTTCAGCGTGGCTCATATACATGACGGAGGAAAGAAAAAGAATTGGACCTATTTGTAGAACTCTTCAAACCTGACAGAGCAAGAATAATCCCCAAAAAAAAGAACTACGCCGACTGCAAAAGAGGCTGCAGTCGCATCAAATCCAAAATTTTTCTGGTATTCTCATGCTGGGATAATTCCACCACCACACTTTCCCGCAGCAACACGTATGCGGACTCCAGATCAGGAGGAAGAATGAATCCTTCCTCGGCCAATTTCAGGAATGCCGCCTCTGCGCGCTGCAGTTCATGCATAACGCGCAGTTCCCATGGATAATTTGCCGAACCTCGGCTTGGAGAACGAAGAATGTCTTCCAAAGAATGGTATGCGCCAAGAAACGGCTGTTGGCCATCATACAGAGGGTGAGACAGTATCGTCCCGGCATCGCTGCCCTCGTAGGCAAGTGCTGCTTTCTGAAACATATCGAGAGAAGAACAAAGGTACGCCTATGAAAATACATCTCTTTCATTTCGTCAAAGTATTTCACCACCCTCTCCCATACCACGGCTCCAGCGTCTGCTTCTTTGAAGATTGCGAAGAGAGGAGCAACGGTAAGATTTCTTGCAGAGGCCGCACTATAGCCTCCGTCAGCCCTTGCGATTGGATGAGCTCGAGATGCGCCGGGATCAGTTCGCCCATCCATATTCCTCCTTCCCACAAAAGACTTGGCAGCTCATCAATCGTGACGCAACGAGCCTTAGGAACTTCTTTCGCCTGCGCCCCAAATCCGCGGACGAAGAGTTCATGTTTCTTTGTGGAATGGAGCCACCAGAGATTCGGCTGCGTGGCGCGCGCACCATAGAGATCTGACAAGTGAATCCCGCACGATGGAATATCCAGCGTGCCCGCCAAGGCGTTCGCGGCGGCGACACCCACGCGCAGGCTCGTGAATCCCCCGGGGCCCAGCACACAGGCGATGCATGTCAGATCTGCGTACGGCCAGCCCGCATCGTCGAGCATCGTCTGGATAAGCGAGACAAAGCCCCGGTCATCCATGCGGTGATCGATGGGCTGCAGCCGCGTGACCTCGCTCTCGGTCATGCACGCGAGCGCGCCGTGGTTGCTGGCCAGATCGAGGAAGAGCGTACGCATAGATTGACACGATAGTCTTCTGCGATAATATTTGTAGTATGAGGATTGAGCCAGCTGGAGAGTATCGGTCACAGCCTGATAATTTTATAGATCATTTAGGGAAAAAAGGCATGAAATTCGTCATTCATACGCAGGAAGCAACGGACGTCGCCCATCTCTTTCCTACTGTCGAAACGCATCGCGATATCGCTCTGCAAACGGGTACCAAAGAAACATTTCAAGGAGCTGGCAGATGCTTCACGGTATCCGGTAATGCCTACTGGGATTCATTGACGTGCATAGAGGAATTCGGGAAAGACAGTCCTGCCAATCCAAAGGTCGCCGATAGAATGCTCGCGGATTTGCGAAAATGCATTCAGCATCTCTTGCAGCAAAAAAATGCCGGGTCTGTATGATGCATGCAGTGGCATTGCCTCTTTCCATCATCATTCCCACATACCGGCGTGCGGAGATCCTTCGTGAGTGTTTGCATCGGATCGCACGGCAAACGGCGGTGGATCAATTGGAAGTGATCGTCGTGAGCGACGGCGAGGATGCACAGACGACCGCACTTTTTGAGCATCATCCTTGGCAATTCCCGCTGCGATTCCTGACGCTCCCGAAGTGCCACCAGGGCGTGGCGCGCAACCGGGGAGTGGCGTTGGCAGAAGGAAAGGTCTGCCTTTTTATCGGCGATGATATTTTTTTGGAACCGGAGGCGGGGGAGAAACATTTGGAGAGACATTCCCCCACCTCCCAACCCTCCTCCCCCCTCTTGGGGAGAGGAGGGTTTTCACCTTTTTCAACCCACAGCGTTTCCCCTCTCCCGCAGACAGGGGAGGGGCTGGGGGTGCTCGGTTTCACCACCTGGGATCCCTCCATGGAAATCACGTCCGTCATGCGCTGGCTGGAGGCGACGGGCTGGCAATTTGGGTATCCCCTGCTGGAGCCGTATCGGCATGCGTTCATCCCGCGCGATATCCAGCATCGCTTCACCTATACGAGCCACATCAGCGTGCCGACCGCGATCGCGAAGCGATTCCCCTTCCGTGAGGATGTAGCGCTCTACGGCTGGGAAGATATCGAGTGGGGCATGCGACTAAGAGATGCGGGCGTGGAACTGTTCTACGAACCGGACGCCATGGCGTATCATCATCATCCGATGACACTCGAGCAATCGCTGCGACGAATGGAAACACTTGGTACATCGGCCATACAGCTGGCGCACATTGCGCCGTCGCTCGACCGCGTGCCGCGCGGGTGGAAGCTCTGGGCCTATCGAATGATCGCTCTGCTGC
>DAISLF010000029.1:7571-9319 GCA_036820585.1 Candidatus Peribacteria bacterium
GCTGCCGACGATGCGCGGAAAGCATGCGAAAGCGTTCTTGCGAGGGATATCTCAAGAAAATACGCAGAAACACATTCCCGGCAATAGTATTGCGCCGCAATAAAAAAAGGGTATGATAAGAGCACAAATCCTTCATACAGTATCTTCTACTATTCCATGAAAACTGGAATGGTGGATTCACTCGTTCCCCATCTCCCCATGCGTGCAAGTTTCCTCGCCGCCATCAATCAAATCTGCAACGAGAAGAACGTAAGCCCCGAGCAGGTCATCGAGGCCGTCAAACAGGCCATCGCCACCGCGTACCGCAAGGACTTCGGTAATAAAGAACAGGAAATCCGCGTGGACCTGGAGGAAGGCCGCGATATGCCAACGATTTTGCTCGTCAAAGAAGTGGTGTCGGACGTGGAGAACGACAACTTCGAGATCAGCATGAGGGATGCGCGCAAGGTGAAGCCCGATGCCGAGGAAGGCGACGAAATCGCCATCGATGTGACGCCCGTGGAATACGGCCGCATCGCCACGCAGGCCGCCAAGCAGGTGATCCTCCAGAAGCTGCAGGAAGCGGAGAAGCAAAGCCTCTACGAAATGTTCAAAGACCGCGAAGAGGAATTGCTGACGGCGACCGTGACCAAAGTGGATCCCAACTGGGTGACGCTCGAGATCGAAGGCATGACGGTCTCGCTCCCCTGGCGCGAGCAAATCCCCGGCGAGCACTACTACACCGGCAAGCGTCTTCGAGTGTACCTCGATCGCGTGGAGCTCACCGGCAAAGGCCCGCAGCTGCGCATCTCGCGCACGCATTCGAACCTCGTGAAAAAACTCCTGGAGCTCGAGATTCCCGAGGTGCGCAATGGCGATGTGGAAATCAAAGCGATCGCGCGCGATGCCGGCTTCCGCAGCAAAGTGGCGGTGCTGAGTAACGACCCGCGCATCGATCCGATCGGCGCGTGCGTCGGGCAGAAAGGCGTGCGCATCCAGGCCGTGATGGAAGAAATCAACGGGGAGAGAGTGGACATGATCGAATGGTCGGGCGACCCGATCAAACTGATCTCGCTCGCGCTGCAGCCCGCCGCCATCTCGGCCGTCATCATCGTCAATGACCAGGAGCGCGTGGATGACCAGGCTCGCCGCATCAAGAAGCGCGCCGCGGTCTTCGTGGAAGAAGCGCAGCGCCCGATGGCGATCGGCAAGAAAGGACAGAACATCCGCCTGGCGACCGAGCTCACGGGCTACGAGCTCGACATGTATAACTACGAAGAGCTTCCGGCCTTCAAAGCCAAGCTCGCGGAGCTGCGCGGCGACGGCCCGGCCATCGACACGATGACGGCGACCGCCGAAGTCTCTGCGGATGCTTCGGTGGAAGCGGTCCCCGCAGCCAGCCAGGAAAATGCTCCGAGCGTCGAAACCGTTTCGGCCGAGGAGACGTCCAAGGTGGATACCCACAACGCCGAGGAAGATGTGGTAGGCATGGAAGGCCAGGTGCCGGAGAACGAAGGTACGAAGGCTGCGTGAAAATGTAAAAATTCAAATATGCCGCGCTGAGAAATCAGAGCGGCATTTCTCTGTTCTCCCTGCGCTCTCATTTTCCTAGAACTTCCGCAAGAAAGGATTCCTGCTGCTATGGTAGGAATATTTGATTGTTGCTTGTGGCTGCATCGAAGAAAGAAGCGAAGGAAATCATACCAGCAACCACTCCATGGAACGGTGAGATTAGTAGGGCCCGCGCGTCATCATGGGGGGTGGCGGCC
>DAISLF010000030.1:0-9249 GCA_036820585.1 Candidatus Peribacteria bacterium
CGATTCTGCAGAGCGTCGCAGTACACGGCCTGAAGCCGGTGGGTCTCGAAGGATTCTGGGGAAACCTGGTCACCATCGTCCAAGGTTTGCTTCATATCCCGCTGGATATGACACCCGGCTACGGCGTACAGGGCTTCACACCAACGCTGTGGTTCTTTTCCATTCCTCTGCTCAATACTATCTGGGTGATTCCCACGGGCTTCTTGCTTCTGGGAATCTTCTGGACCCGTCGCAACGATGGCTATGCCGATCCGATATGCTGCTTCCTTCTTCTTTTCTCCTTTGTCTATTTTGAGAAGGTCGTGAATCCGCAGTATTTGTGGTGGTTCCTATCGTTGCTGCCGCTGCTGGCGCCGCCGCAAATCGGCAAGCGACGATGGTTATGGTGCGTTGCGCTCGCCGCTGGCAGCCTTCTCTTCACGCAGCTTCTCTATCCGCTCTATTACACGCAATTCATCGCCTGGTTTTATGGTCAGACCGCAAATGGCTGGCTGTTTTTCCTCATGGTAGTGCGCAATATCCTTCTTGCCTTGCTGGGGGCGCTTTGCCTGTCCGTGCCGGCACGCAAGAACCGGCATGTGCGCAGCGTCTGAGCGGCCATGTCGAAAAAGATTGGGGCGGACGCGTCTATTGTTTTTGCAGAACACGCTGTCACAATCAGGGTATGGGTTCTCGCATTTCCAAAAGATTTTTTCATCGCGGCGCATCTGCTTGGAGCGCGATCGCGATCGCCTTTGCCATTACTGTCTGCCATATCAGCCTGGCTGCGATTATGGCGGATCGTCCCACGCTCAGCGAGACCTACCAAAGCTTCTATCAGTTTGATGCACACTGGTATGCGGATATCGTTGAGAGGGGATACCATTCTTTGGTCCCGCCGGGCGTACAGGGACAAGGTATTAAGATGGAAGATTCCAATGTCATCAATCGCTTGCTTGTGCCTCTTATGAGCTTGCTGTTTTTGATACGCCTCTGCGCAGAACGGCTCTTTTTTGCTCGCGAGCCTCATGGATGGAGGATGCGTGTCGGTCTGTATATGTGTGCACTTTTTATCTGGTTCATCGCACTATCGGGCACGCCTCCCGCTCTTATGAGTATGAACCGATACGCACTGGCTCCCTTTTTGCTCCTGTTGCTTGCACTTCTGCGCATGGCTCCTCTCTCCCCGTCTTTTGTTCGAAGACGATGGCTGGCCGGTATTATTTTTTCATATGTATTTCTCTATTTTCTCTCTTTCCAGATGCTGTTTCTCTATCGCTTCACGCATGGTCTGTGGGTGGCATAAGTGGCGAGAGGTTCAATCAATATCCTGCTTCCAGAAAAGAAGAGATATACATCCAACTGCAGGCGATCGATATGCCGACGAGAAGCCAGCGTAATTTCCCAGATACACAACGGACGATGGCGAGGGTGCAGACGAGCAGGAATGGTGTTCCCATTGTCAACATCAGGTCAATATTCCGAGGATACCCCAGATCAAAATTATAGAGAAAGATGAAGAAGAGATAGCCGAACGTCATTGTGGCCAGCATGACATTCTCTGGCTGCAGAAAAACTTTCATATACTGAGAAGAGAATGCGATGAGCGGAAGGAGGAAAAAGAGGGGACAGAGAACGAGGAGAATATTTCCCATTTCTTTTGCATGTGCGACCGACAATAAAGAAAATCGCTCAGATGACGTTTGTGGAGGACCGAATGGCACGAATGTTTTACCATCACCCCCGCCAAAGGCGTCACCTGGAGTAATGGGAAAGCCCATTTTTGTTGCAAAAAGACCGGTGAAGAAACACAGGAGTACTATCAATGCGGTAATACCGAACGTTTCCCATGCAAGTGCGTACCATTGCTTGCGCGGCAGACGTCGGAGAAAAATGATGATTGGAATGGCAGGGAATAGAAAGATGTTTTCCGCATGGGTGAGTGTTGCGATTGTCAGGCACCCACTTGCCAGAAAGATGGCATAATCACTTCGCTTTGTTGTTGAGCGACAGTAGTGAATAGCGAAGTAGAGAGAAGCGAGGAGCGGGGCAACGGATAGCTGGGTGAGCGACACGAAATCGCGGAAGAAGACGAGATGCAAAGAAGATCCGAAGTACAGGAGAGCGGCAATTATAAGATTTTCTTCATCGTTTTTGTTCACGAAGAGAGCGTCGAGCACTTTGAAATATGCGAATGCGGCAAGAATGCCAGCGAACGGCGAGATGTACTGATTGTTGCTAAGGGCAAAAAAATCCGCAATGAAGTAGATTACGTAAGAAAGTACCGACGATGCAGGAAGCTCATGTGGACGGTCGATGGTGATATGTCTTTTCCAGCCATCTTCCAGTCCGCTGGGTCCGTGGATCGATAAGTACAGCAAGCCTAAAATAAGTGCCGACAGCAATCGCGACCAGAAACGACGGGTGTCACGTTTCCATTGCAGACAGGACAGTAGAAAAGCCAAGAAAGCGAGACATGAAAGAATACCCGGGAGCGTAAAGTTCTCCGTAAGCCATATCTTTCCTGGAAGGACAATGGCGATGAACAGTAATCCGGCCATCGTAGCCGGCAAGCCGTAGAAAGGGATCAACGATGCACATTCGACCAGAGGACGCAGCGAAAAAGATGAGCGATTATCGGTTCTTTCCAAGCCGTATACCGACTTATTCGTTAAAATCTTGTTGCTCGGCATACTAAGATGGGAACTTCATTTGGCAGTCAGATGGTATGTCATAGAACAATTGGAAGCATTTGCTTTCTTTGTTGATTAGTATTCGTTACGTAAAAGTTGGAGTAAGGAGAGCTGCAAAGTAACGTTCGATTCTGACCTCCATTTCACTGTGAGAAGTAGAGTTTCAGGAAAAACAGCGCAGCGCAGAAGACGAGCGCCCATAAAGACCATGTAAAGAAGCGTCGCCAGCCGGCCGGCAGGGAACTTGCTCCCCGAACGGCATAGTAGGACAAGGGGGCAAGGAGCAGCGTGACGAAGCGGAAATCCTGATCGGGAGCGTAAGCAAAGAATAACCGATAGGCGATGCTGCCGGCGAGCAGGGCCGCGGCGGTGAGCAGGACGGGGAGCATCAGGGGGCGCTTATGGGCGATGTCATCCGCGATGCCGCAGGCGATGGCGGGAAGAGACAGGAGGCCGAAGAAGAGGAGAAGGAATGAGATCGTCTTGAATGAATCATTGAAGTTGAATTCACCGAAGAAAGCCGAGCGATAGAAATATTCCCAGAAGAATTCTTTGCGCTCCGCCGTGCCCGTCGGATTATTGTAGGGAATGTGCAGTACGTCGAGAGGATTGAAGACCAGGAACGTATTCACATTGGTGGGCACCACCGTATCGGGGGACATGCCTTGATTGCCGAGCACGATCGAGCGGGTGCGATCATGCTCTATGCCATAGCGCAGCACCGGTAGCCAGCCTGTGAGAAGAATGAGAAGGCCGAGGGAAAGAACGGCTGTGCGCAGCATGCGTTTCCTCTCCTGTTTGGGCCGTAGAAACAGCGAGAGAAATGCAAGAGCAATGAAGATCGCGCCGCTTGTTTTCGTGAGAACCGCCGCAGCTGCGGTAAGGACAACGACATACCACTCTTTGCCGTTTCCCGTCTTCCACCAGCGCAGGAGCAGGTAGAAAAAGAGAAACGCCAGAAAGGTGAGTAGCACATCATTGGTGAGGCGGGAGGAGACGAAGACAAGTCCCGGAAAGACCGCGAGAATACTGAGGAACAGCGCCGCTTCCATCCGCTCGGTTTTTGCGAAGAGCAGGCGTGCCATGCCGACAGCCAGTCCCAGACAGCCGATGGAGAGCAGCAGCGAGAATAATTGCAGATTGCCGAGGAGCGCACTTGCCGGCAGCGCCAATGCTTCCAGCCGCATGAGTACGGCGGCGAGAAAATAGTAGAGCGGCGGCTGATGGAATTCCCATCCGGCTGCCGCGGGCGGGACGCGCCAGAATTGCAGCATGTACTTGATGTATTCCACGTGACGGTCCCAGTCGTTGGTGCGAACGGCAAACGACGTGACGGAGACGTACATCACACGCAGAGCGGCGCCCGCCATGAGCGGCACCAGGAAGGGGGCCATCGCTTTTTGCGCGGGATGCGCACGAATCCAGAGGAGTCCATACCATGCGCATAGCGTCCCGAGTATCAGAAGCAAAAGAAGGAAGGCCGGATGCGTGTTGGAAAAAGAGAGATTAAACGCCCCTGCGCCGCCATAGTCTTTCAGGACAAACGTGAGGTGATGCTTGCCCATGCTGAGCAGCGGCCACAGATCGAGAGGTCGCGTATTGCTGGCATCGCAGTAGGGAACGTTCGAGAGCTGTGCAGGTTTTCCGTCGATGCTCACGTTGTCCAAACAATCATCCACGCTCACGCTGAGCGGTGGACGATAGAAACTTATCGTCGCATCCAGTTCCACTACTACGCGCTGTCCCGCCGAGGGGAAATTCAACGGCATGCTGAACGGCACCGCCGGCTGGCTCTCGATCTGATAGGTGCCATTGAAAAAACGCGGCAGGAGCCGGTGATAGACGCTCATGCTGAGGGCGGCTGCAAAAAGGAAAAGACAAGTCTGCAGAGTGAATGCGGTGGCGGGTTGCAGCTTCATGCGGTATCAGTGGAAGAGCACGAAGAGATTCTAATGCCTCTCACCCCGGATGCATAGCCGCGGAAGGAGGAATGGCGTCTGCGCACTGCGGATTTCATGCTACAGTTCCCGCATGATGCCCGTTCCAGCGATGGCTGCGAAAGAGTCCAGGTCTCCCCGGTCGCCGTTCGTACTTCTCTTCGTTCTGAGCGTCATATTGGCTGCCGCGTTTTTGTGGGTGAAAGATGCCTCCTACTTCGGCGACGAGGGATTCCATATGAGCCAGATCACTCTGTTTCTGGACGGGAATTTCAGCATGGACCCTTCCATCGCCATGCTGCCGGGATTCCACGCGGTGATGGCCGGCGTGAGCGTCGTCGTCGGCGAGAAATCTCTCGCGTTCCTGCGTTTTGTGAATCTCTGTCTCAGCATTCTGTCGGTCGTCGTTTTTTACTATGCGGCGCGTGCGATCGATGCGGCGTCGTCGCGCATCAAGACGATCCGGTATGCGTTTTTTCCCATTCTGTTTCCTTTTTTCTTTCTGCTCTATACAGATCTCATCGCGCTGCTTTTCGTCGTGCTCGCGGCGTGGATGGCCGGAACTAGACGCTTCTCGCTTGCGGCGCTGGCCGCCGGGGCCAGCGTGCTGTGCCGGCAGAATAACATCATCTGGTTCGGCTTCTTCTTTCTGGTGTTCCTCTGGCAGGCATTCCCAGTGCATGTTATCGCGGCGGAGCATGCATGGAAGCGCAAGGCCCAAAAGATTTGGCAGACGTTGCGGCACTGGAAGAAGCGGCAATGGCTTGCGTCCGGGTTTTTCCTGCTCGGCTTCGCGCTCTTCGGCGTGTTCGCGGTGCTCAATAAAGGCATCGCCGTCGGCGACAAGACGGCCCACCCATTCCCGGATTTGCATCTGGGTAACGTGTATTTCCTCCTCGCACTGTCCTGCGCCTTTTTTCTGCCCTCGCATTTGGGCAGGCTCCCAAAGATCGGCAAGAAATTTGCATCCTCCCGCTGGCTCATTCCCGTCATTATGGGTTCGTTTTTGCTCTATATGCTTCTCTATGCGAATGATCATCCCTATAACCAAGATCTCCACTCGGTTTTTCTGCGTAACCGCATCCTCGTTTACTTTGATCAGACGCCGCTCTTGCGCCTCGCTTTCTACTTTCCCATGGCATGGGCGTTGGCCTGCCTCGCGACCGTGAAGCTGCGCCGGCCCGAGTACTATTTGCTCTATCCGCTCACGGTGCTGTATCTCCTCCCGTCCTGGCTCATCGAACAACGCTACGACCTGGTGCCGTTCGTTCTTTTCATTCTCTATACCGACAACCACCCAGGGGAAGAGAATGCGCTGGCCGTCTATGGCGTTCTTTTCACCGTTCTTCTCTACGTCATCGTCGCCACGCGGTATCTGTTTTTATGAAGGTGGCCTCTTTTTCTCTTCGCGTAGCCCTGGCCAGAAGATCGTTGCCTTGATAGAATTGACAAGATGTCTCTTTCCATCGTGATCCCGGCTTACAATGAGCGTGCCCGCCTGCCGCTCACGCTCGAGCGTATCCATGCTTTTTTCCTAAAGGCATCTCCCGCCGCGCTTCACGAAATCATCATCGTGGATGACGGGAGCAACGATGATACGGCGCATATTGCGCAGGAGTGGAAGGACCGTCTGCCCATCCGTGCGATGCGGCTCGATCGCAACCGCGGCAAGGGCGCCGCGTCGCGCACCGGCATGCTCGCGGCCACAGGGGAGGAGATTCTCCTCTACGATGCAGATGGCGCCACTCCCATCGGGGAAGTGACGAAGCTGCTGGCGGCGAGCCATGCGGGCGCCGACATCGCCATCGGCTCGCGCTTGGGAGAAAACGGCATGGTGGTCGTGATGGCATGGTACCGCCGCCTCATCGGGCGGACATATCACTGGCTCGCGAGCCGGCTCACCGGCAACATCCGGGATGCGGCATGCGGCTGCAAGCTCTTTAGGCGGGAGGCTGCGCAGGTTCTTTTTCGCGAACAGCGCATCGACCGGTTTGCATTCGATGTGGAAATCCTCTGGCTGGCGCTGTGCCACGGCTACACGGTGGCCGAGGTGCCGGTGCATTGGGAAGCGATACCCTTTTCCAAAGTCCGCGTCGTACGCGACGGTATCCAGATGTTTGCGTGCGTCGTGGGGCTCTATGTGCGCAGTTGGTTTGGGAAATAAGAAACCGAAGACTTCGAGGAAACCAAGGAAGTAGTATTCCTCGGAGTCTTCGGTTTCCTTTTCACTGTCCGTTCCCGGGTGGCGGCCGGAACGGAACCGTGAGCGGGCTCACGTTCTGGCAATTCACGCAGTGCAGTTCCCAGAGAGGCAGGAGTGCGCGCAGCTCAAATTGTGCGTCGCTGATGGGCTCGTAATACGTGAGCGGCCGGTAGAATTGGTGCGAGAGAAAAATGAGGGCGCCGAAAATCATAATGGCGACCATGCGGCCGTTCTCCGCGATCTTCCATCTGCCGAAGGATTGGATTTCCTCCCACACCAGCGCCACGACGACGAAGCTCATGAGAAGCGGCAGGAAGTAGTGATAGAGGTAGAGCACTCGCCCGATGCGGCTGATCGCTATCATATAGCAGAGATACAGGCCCACGAAGACGCAGAGCAAATACGGACGGCGCAGTTTTTCTTTGAGCGGCAGCAGCCACGAGGACGAAAGGAACGCACAGGCCAAGAAGAGGGCCAGCAGCGCACTCCACCACACAGCCGGATTGACGACTAAATAGAGGTAGCGATACGCCTTGCTGTCCGGCGTCTCCCAGCGATAGTTGATGGAGCGGGCCCCGAGCGGCCAGAAAAAGAAGGGACTGCCGTTTTCATCTTCCTTACAGAGGTCGAGGCGCGGCGCACCGTCATTATAGAATATTACATACTTCAGCGAGTCGCGCAGCTCGGTTGGGAAAGCGAAGAGCGAGCCGTTCTTCCCCTCAGCCAGAAATTTCTTGTACTCCGGCGAAGCCTGGTAGTAGCCGTTATCGGGGAGGGACGCATTGATCTTGCTCCCGAGCGCGAAGTGGATTTCCCATACCGAGCAGTACACCAAGAGAAAGGCGAAGCTAAAGATCCATCCGAAATGAAGGATCTGCTTCCAGCGCGGCCAGAGCTTCCAGAGCAGAGCCGGCACCAGCAGAATAAAGATGAGGCCGAGGACTTTCGTCGTCATCACGAGCGCGAACGCGACGCCGAAGCCGGCGGTCGCCGCGTAAAAGAGACGAGGTTTATTCCTCCATTCCAATGCCAAGAAAAAACTGAGCATCGTGAGCGCCGCGAAGAAATCGAGCGGGCCCTCCAGCATCGCGCCGCGCGAATGCACGATGAGCGCATTGTCAAAAACGTACAGGAAGCTCAGGACCGCCGCGGTCAGGGGATTGCGGCTGATGAGAAAGAAAATCAGAAAAAGCAGCGGCGCCGTCCACCAGGAGAGGAGTGCCGAGAAGAAGCGGTAGCCCACGAAGGAGAAATGAGCGGGGAAATTCGTCCCGTAGTCCGTGCCCAGGAACTGGTCGCTCTGCGCATTGGGATGGAAGATCTTTTCGCCGAGCGCGATCAGGAGCTTTCCCAGCGGCGGATGCTGCTCCATAAAGAACACGCCATGCAGATACTTCTGCGCGCTGGCGATATGATAGTTCTCGTCCCAGAAGACGGCGGGCGGCTCCCAGTAGCGCCAGAAATACGTGAGGAACGAGAGCGCGACGATGAATCCCAAAAAGAAGAGGATGTGCCAGCGCGTCCATTGCATCGGCGTCGTCCCCGTCGTTGTCGTCTTTTTTGCCACGGCGGCTAGTGTAGCTTTTCCCCAGCGCGGAGCAAAAGAGAATGAAGCAATGAGGCGATGATGACATCAAGGGCATCGACGTTGGTATCCAAGGTGATAAAAGAAGGAGAAGGCCCTTGGACGACATTGTTGCCTTTGGTGCCTTTTTCGTCAGAATTCTGCATTCTCACGTCTGGGCGGAGCTGCTATCCTAGGGGTATGAGTACCAGCTCCTACCGACCCCCCCAGCGCAGCAGACAGCAGTGGCTCTTGAGCTTTCTGCTCTTCGCCGTTCTCGTCTTTCTCGCGTTCATGTTCTTGCTCAACCCCCAGCGGGCGAACGAGCAGAAATATGCCAATGCGCAGGAAGTGCCGCTCAGCCGCATCACGGCAGGCTACGCCAATCATGATTTCAAAGAAATTCTCATCCGCGACAGCAAAGTCTATGCCACCCAGCAGGATGGCACCGTGCTGCAATCCTATAAGGAGGGCACCGATACCGTCAGCCAGCTGGGCTGGAACGATCCCAAAAATAAGACGACGGTGACGGTGGAGAATCGCGAGGCGACGAATATGTTTTTCGCCATCTTGCCGGATCTCGTGTTCTTCCTGCTCATCATCGCGGGCGTCATCTGGCTCTTTCGCGGCATCGCGCGCAGCCAGTCCAATGCGCTCAGCTTCGGCAAGTCGCGCGCCCGCATCGCGGACGCCAAGCAAGTGAAAACGCGTTTCACGGATGTCGCAGGAGCCGAAGAAGCGAAGGAAGACTTAGTCGAGGTGGTGGACTTTCTCAAAAATCCCAAGAAATACACGTCCATCGGCGCCAAGATTCCCAAAGGCGTGCTGCTCGTGGGCTCGCCGGGGACGGGCAAGACGCTCCTGGCGCGCGCA
>DAISLF010000031.1:0-9025 GCA_036820585.1 Candidatus Peribacteria bacterium
GACGCATACCGTCCGCCGCGCACGCCCGTTACGCATTCGCCGGGATGACCCGTCTCGCCGCCCACGAGGAAGTAGCGGCTCTGGCGGTAGTGGATGACGCTGTTGGTATAGGGCTCATAGAAGGCGGTGTCTTTCTGCTTGTCGCCGTAGATATGGAAGTCGTGGTTGAAAAAGATCCGCACGTTTTTCTGCTGGCTATCGATACTCTTGATCGTCAGGTGACGCAGCAAGACATTATGCACGGGGTGGATGTAATCCTTCACCGCGATCTCAATACCGAGCCGGTCACTTTGCGCCAGCGAGTCGCCCGTCAGGGTGTCGGCTTCGTAGCGCGGGCTGATCGTCCAGCTGCCGTCGTTCCACCAGGAAAATCCTTTGCCTTCCACCCACACGCCTACTCGGTGCATGTGGCCGTAGGTCGTCTGGTCTTCCATGCCCACATACGGGTAATAGAAATCGCGCATCTGCAAATATTCGTCGAACGCCGCGAGCATTTGGCCGTTGCCGAAGACGAGAGAGCGAGGCATGAAGGGTTTGAGTTAGGGTTGGGGTTTGGATTTGGATAGGAGTCTTTGCCGCAGATCACACAGCGCGTGGGAAAATCTGCGATAGGCTTCGTAGGGCGAATCGTACGGGCTGAAATATTTGTGCACGTCGCCGTCGCTCCAGTACTTGGTGGACATGTAGTAGAAATGGTCGGAGGTCTGCAGCTTGCGCCATGTTTCCAGGAGGTTTCGATCACCGGCGGACCGGATGGCGTCTTCCAGCGCATAGAGCGCGTCGAAGGCGGCATGTTGGATGTCGTTGCCCAGCCACGCGGAAAGATCGCGTTCGCTATCGGCCCAGGAGATGAAATCATGGGCGTCGTATTGCTGCGTCGAAGGACCGTCTGCGGTTTTCCTCGCTTGTTCTTTTTCATTCCAGTTTCGGAGCACTTGCGACGGCGTGGCGCAGACGATGCCGCGTTCCTGCCAGATGCGGGGGAGAGTGCGCAAGAATTCGAAGATGCCGGTGTCGGCCCACTGGTGCTCGCCGAAGGTTTCGTAGTCCATGAAAAGATTCACGCAGTGGCCGCCGCTGGCCGTCAGCCAGTCCGTGAATGTCTCCGCGTTCAAGGGAAACCCGAGCCATGATTTGTCCGAGAAACGGAAGGCGACGTCATCGGAGAGGCGGTAGTTCTTCAGCAAGACCTGGATAGCATCGCTGCGGCCGGGCAGCGGACGGTGATCGCGAATGGCTTTCTCGTGGCCTTTGGGCAGCCGGAAATTCGGCGGCGCGAACGGTTCATTGGGGCTGCGTCCTTGCAAGAGCCGGTCCGCGCCCTCCGCGATGATGCCGTCAAAGCCCATCAGCCGCGTGATGTGCGCCAATTCATTACGGTAGATGAGTTCCGTATTGCGAAAGACCGACGGCGTCTGGCCGAAGAGCGTCCGGATTTTCTCTACATGCTTCGTCACTTGCGCGCAGAACTCGGGGATGGATTTGAGGCTGCTAAGCGAGTGGTAATACGTCTCCGCCAGAAATTCCACCCGGCCCGTGGCTGCGAGCGCGCGAAAGGAATCGAGCACGTCCGGGCCGTACTCGTCGCACTGATCCAGAAACACCCCCGAAAGGGAGTACGCGATACGGAATTGCGGGTACTGCTCTGCGAGCTCGAGCATCAGCCGGTTGGCCGGCAGGTAGCACTTCTCGGCCACCTTTCGGAAGACGGCGCTGTTCTTCTGCTCATCGAAATACTGCGTGCCGTCTTGCCCGATATCGGTCACGCGCAGGTCGCGCAGGCGGTAGGGCTGGTGTACCTGGAAGTACAAGCAGACGAGCGGCAGATGGGAAGCTGCGAGAGCGCCCTTGTGCTGAGCCGCTGCTTTGCGCTTCCCGCTTCGCGTTTTCTTGGCCGGTCTTTTTTTGTGTGGAGACATACGTATCAGGATTGAATGAGATCGTGATAGATCGAATGGATTTTGCCGGCTTGGTTTTTCCAGGAGAGCCGCTGAATCGTTTTGGCCGCTTCCGTGCGCAGCTGCCGGGCCAGCGGTTTTTCGCGCAGGATCGTCAGGAGGCAATCGGCCATCAAGTCTGCATCCCAGTAATCCACTTTGAAGGCGTGTTCCACCACTTCCGCGACGCCCGATTGCTTGGAAAGGATCACGGGCGTGTCATGCGCGATCGCTTCCAATGCCACGAGCCCGAACGGTTCGCTGAGCGACGGCATCACGAAGCAATCGGCTTCGCGGTACAGGCTCTGCACTTCTTTTTTATGCACTTTGCCCGCGAAGAATACGCAGTGGTCCACTTTGCGCCTGCATGCTTCGCTCATGAGGTAGGGCAACATCGGGCCGTCGCCTGCCATCACGAAGCGCACGTCGGGTCGCAGGCGGTGGACGCGCTGCGCAATTTCCAGGAATTGCATCGGGTTTTTCTGCACCGTCAGGCGGCCCAAGAAGAGCACCATCGGCTGCTTCGCCTGTCCGTAACGCGTTACGAGCGGCGAAGGCGCCGTATTCTTCGGCTGATCATGTCCGTTATGGACAACCGAGATTTTGCCGCCCGGAATACCATATTGCCTTTGGAGGATATTTTTCGTGTACTGGCTGACGGCGATCACGTGGTCGGCTTTCAGAAGAGCGCTGCGCTCGCGCTCTGCGATCCAAGGGTTCGGATGGAAGTCCGTTCGGTCCAGTTCGGTGGCGTGGATGTGTGCGACCACGGGTTTGCCATGATGCGCGCCCGCCCGCAATCCCGCTTCGAATGTCATCCAGTCGTGGCAATGCACCACGTCAGGATGCGCATCGCGAGTGAGGGGAACCGCCAACGCCGTGAAGCGCTCGACCGCCTCGCCCAGATCCGGGCCGTACAAATCCACGGTACCATCGGGCAGGGGCATTCCGCTCTGGCGCAATGCATAGGAAGCGAACCCGTCGTAGGGTTGGAGGTCACTCTGCACGAACATCGTCGACATATTCTGGGCCGTGGGGAACCGCACCGTCAGATTTTTTTCGTCCGTCGCATCGTCATTGGGCAAGACAAGCGTCACGTGGACGCCGTGCTGCAGCAGTCCTTGGACGATGCCTTGGCAAGCGACGCCGAGCCCGCCCGAATGGCGCGGAGGATATTCCCAGCCGAACATGAGGCTCCTGATTGGCATTTTGATTGTGTGTGTTTGGCGGAAAAATCTCTTGATTATAGCAGAGAAAAGCCAAAAAGTAATGAAGAATAGCGCATGCATCACAATGAAATGAAAATACGTCAAATTATCGGATCTTTTTTCATCCGACGCGACACTCGGCAGATCCCGCGGGAATGGAAAAATGCAGAGTCATGGCGGCAATCCTTCGGACAAATCTGAGCGGATTCCCTTTAGCGGGCAATTCCTTGCTGAGAACAATCCACTGGGCAGACCTGCGCGGTTTCGCCATAGTTGCAGACGCCGTCACCGCAAAATGCGCCGCAATCCTGGGGACAGGTGACCGCGTTCTCCCCCTGAAGGACCTCGCAGTTATTATTGCCGCAGGCTGCCGGGGCGCACGCTCTCAAGCAGAACGGTGCAACAACATTGGCAGGAGGCGGACCGGGGGGAGGAGGCTGCAAATCCTCTCGGTAATCACCGAAATAGTTAAACCCCGGATGATCGGAGCAAGCCACGGGTCCGCACTGGTCCGATAGGGGATCGTAATAGACATGGCACTCGCCGGCTTCGTCCCCTTCGTTGGCTTTTTTCATCAAGTAGTAAGGATCACCTTCAGAATCAGCTCCCAAGAATAATTGTGATTCCGTAAAAGGAGTCTTAAAAAAATGCAGAGTGAAAACGTCGCGCGCCGGATGAAAGACGTCACTGAAGGGAATGATGTCATATTTCGTGAATATATAGGGAGCATTCGGGAAAGAATAATGGCCTTTCGCACACTCTTGCGCGCGGGCGAAATACTGCGGGAGCTTGTTGCCCGTCAGATCCGAACCGAGAGGAATGCTTTTAAGGAGCAGCGGACTTGCTCTTGCAATGCCGGATTCGCATACCGCACTTTGGCAACTGCCGGCTCCCGGGTTATCGATGATGATGCAGCTGGCGATGGCATGATACGATTCAGGCGTATTGAAAACATCTTGTCCCACTATATTTCCGTATTTGTCTCTGGGATGAGCCGCTTCATCCACCGGCATGGAATAAAAGGTAAGAACAGTGCGCCAAAGCAATTGCGTTTCGCTGCCGATGCGAGCGGAAGTGACGAGGACGTGCGACAAAGGCGGAAAGTCATATATTTTTAAAGGAAGACCGTCATACGCCTTCTTCGCACACACTTGTACATAGGCGGGCAAGTCCTGTGCTTTCAAGATGGGAAGCGGACCGGGGTCTGGGCACGATTTCCCCGATTCCCAATTGAGAACTGAGCCATTCTGGCAACATACCTCAGTATCATGATCGTTGGGATCCGCGCGCTGCGCGCCGTTTATCATGCACTCTTCCGTCTGATTCAGCGTGGCGCAGCTATTCCCCGCTCTGCAGGCGAAGCAGCCGTTCGCACCGCAGGGGCCCTTGCAATCCGCGGGGCATGAGTCGGCATTTTCCCCTATGTTGGGATTACACACGTTGTCGCCGCAGATATTTTGACAATCACTGGGACAAGTCTCGACGTTCTCGCCGATATTCCGATCGCAGACACGGTTGCCGCAAAGATCCGGGTGGCCGTTATTGGCTGTCGCCGCCTGAGGACACCGGCGTACGTCCCACTGGCATTGTCCCTGCCCAGTGCGCACGCATTGCCCCGTCGGTCCCGCGACTGTTCCATCTTGGCAGAGCATGTTCGGCATTCCCAGGGCGGGGCCGCAGTCGGCAAGCGCGCATGGGACGGCGCTCTCGCCGGGAGGAACGGACTGTGGACTCGCATTCAGTCCAACGGCGGTATCGGGAGCGGAATCTTGTTGCGGATTCGGGGCAAAAAAGCGAGAGGGCGCTTCGTTGGATGCGACGGGCGCGGAAGGCGCGTTGCCGGAATCCGTCGGTGACGCCGATGGTGAGGCGGACGCGGTCGCAGTAGTCTGCGGATACGTCAGCAGGTAGATCGCCACTGCGACTTCGTAACGCGTCACCGGATTCGCGGGAAGCAAATACGACGCGGGCCGATGGGGAAACAAATGCCTCTGCCATGCCAATCCCGCATAGGGCGCGAACCAATCGCTGCTGCGTACATCATGGAAACCCTGCGTGATCAGATTCTGCTGAGAACCGGACGCGATGGTGAGCATCTTCAAAAACTCCGCGGTGTTGATCGTCGCCTCCGGCCGGAAGGTCCCGTCGGGACCCCCGGTCATGATGCCAAGCTTGGCCGCATTCAGTATATAGGGCTCGTACCACGTTCCCCGCTGGACATCGGGGTATTGCCCGTTATTTTGAAGATCCTCAAGAGGATGCCCAAAAGCCAGGAGCAGAATCTTTGCGGTTTCCGCGCGGTTCACGAAATTGTTGCCTCTAAACGTCCCATCGGGATAACCGTGCAGGATATTTTGCCGCGCCAGGGCCAGCACCGCCGTTGCTTCCAGCGTGCCGGCAGGAAGATCGGAAAACTGCAAGGAGACATCCGCCGAGAGGGAGGCGGGAGCGGTGTAGGAAGCGCGCAGCGTGAGCAACGCGCCGGCAAAAACAGCCGCAAGAACGATGGCGGCAATCCAAATTCTTCGAGAGGGGAGACGCAATGGCATGGATACTCCGAACTGTAATCTGAATGAGTGACGAACAGCAAGACGCGAAGCAATGCTTCCCTGCATTGTCTACCGGTTGATGGCGCACAAGGCTTTCCACGGTCGTGGCTCAGGGTTGCAAGCCCGGCACGTGTTTGCGCAACATCTCCACCACAGCCAGTGCGTCGTCATTCACGAGAATCCGGTCGAAGAGATCGCTGTGTTCCTGGAAGAACGCCAGATCGCGCTCGGCGTTCTTCAGCCTGTCGCGAATGCCCTCTTCCGTCTCGCGCCCGCGCTCGCGCAGGCGGTGAAGCAAATGGCTCAGCTTCGTCCGCTTGCTGCGGCCCGGCGGGAGCAGGCCGAAGGACAGGATCGAGCGGCGCCCGAATCGATTGGCAAGGCCTTGCAGCAAATGCATCTCGGTGATGACGACCGGCAATTTGCCCGTTTTCCAGATTTTACCGATGTCGCTCTGGCGGTAACCGTACCAACGCTCTTCGGTGTCGGATGGAATGTGCGTCCAGGCGATGAGTTCGCCTTTTTTCTGCAGGCGCGTGAATGCGTCTTTCGTCACGTAGCGGTATTCTCCGTCATCGCCTTGCTTGCGGCCGCGCGTCGTCAGGATCGGCACCGGCGTCACGTACTCTTTGAACATGCGGATGAGAAGCTTGCTGACGGTAGATTTGCCCACACCCGATGGTCCCGTCAGCGCCAGGATATAGCCCGGGAATTCCTCTTGCGGCTGCGGTTCACGCACGCTGACTGCTGCTTCGTACGCGACATCGTAGATGCGCAATTTTTCAGCGTTCACGTAGCTCAATGCCATACGCGGACGCAGCATCATGCCGATGACAGGTTTTTGCACGTGCAGCGGTGCCGCCACCTGCGAGCCGTCTGCCAGCTTTACAAGCCCGATCATCCGCGGCAATGCGCCAAACTGCGAAGGCGGATGCGCGAGAACCGTCCACGAGACGAGCGCGCCCGGCTGGAATTTTTTTGGGCGCAGGGCGGCACGGCGGGCGGCGATGGGTGAGGAGGAGAGCATGGAGGCGCAAGCGGCAGGAAGGGGAGAAATGTCAGACGGTATATTCCAGGATGTGCACTCCGCACGTCGCGCACGCGCCGCCGAAGTTGTGGGCCAAGCCCCACTGCGACTGCGATGATACCAGTTGTTTGCCCAGATCCAGCAGCTGCTTGATACCCGTCGCGGCTACCGGATGTCCGCAGGCTTTGAGCCCTCCGCTGCGATTTACCTGCAGCCCGTGCGCGTCGCCTTTGGCCTGCAGCTCTTTATAGATGCGGATGCCTTCGCCCGGGTCGGCGAAGCCGAGATCCTCCAGATTGATGAGCGCGGCGATGGAGAAGCAGTCGTGCGTTTCCAGGAAGCCGATGTCTTTGCGCGTGATGCCCGCTTCCTCCCAGGCTTTTTCAGCCGCATCGCGGGTGGCGGAGAAGGAGGTGAGTGACGGGCGCTCGGTGATGCTCAGACTGTCGGTGGCGATTTGCGACGCGGCGAGACGCAGGCTGCTTGAGTGTTCGGTGGAGAGAATGCACGCGGCTGCGCCGTCGCTGATGGGGGAGCAGTCGAGCAGGCGCAGCGGATCGGAGACCAGCGGGCTTTGCGAGATGGCTTCTGCGGAAATCGCCTGCCGGAATTGCGCGAAAGGATTGGCCACGGCTTGCGCATGATGCACCGCGCTCACGATGCTCAGGTCCTCGCGCGAGAGGCCGTACTCGTGCATGTAGCGCCGCGCGATCAAGCCGAAGATGCCGGGAAACGTGAGGCCCGACGGACGATCAAGCTCGCTGTCCGCCGCTCCCATGAGCCCCGAAGCGATATCGTCGGTGGAGACGTCCGTCATTTTTTCCACGCCGATCACGAGTACGTTTCTGGCGCGTCCGCTCTCAAGCATCGCGCAGGCGGTGTGGAGCGCGAATGCGCCGGAGCCACATGCGGATTCGATGCGCAAGGCGGGCGGACGATGAGGCAGGATCGCTGATGCGAGTGATCCGAGATGCGCCTGCTCGTTACTCACTTCCGCCAGCATATTGGCCACGATGATCATATCGATATCCAGCGCCGTGCATGGCGATGAGGCGATGGCGGCCGCGACGGCTTCTTCCATCAATTCCTTGATGCCTTTCTCCCACCACTCGCCAAAGCGTGTTTGTCCGGAGCCGATGAGAAAAATGGATGACTGCATGGCGCTTCTTGGAGAACGTTGGGGGAGGGATGGGTCAGAGTTTGGGTGAGGAGTGGGATTTTTGATTCATGTGGGGATTTCGATCCCAACCCTATCCCTATCCCTAACCCTTCAACGCATGGGAATGTTCTAAATACCGGTCGTAGCTCAAGTACTCCAGCTCTCGGTCATCAGGCGGCAGGAGGACTCCGTCACGCAGCATCGTCATCAAAAACGCGTCCGAGCCGGAGCCGGAGCCGTAGGAAACGAGCAGGATGCGGTCGTTCTTTTTGGCATGCTGCAGTACTTCGGTGAGGCCGAGCGGCGAGCAGGCGCTGTAGGTGTTGCCGATGCTCGCAACGATGAAGCCGTGCCGCATCTGTTCCTGGGAAATGCCCATTTTCTTGGCGAGTTGGCTCGGAAATTTCGCATTGGGCATGTGGAGGATGACGTGCTGGAGATCTTCCATTGTCAGGTGTGCGATTTCCAGGATGCCGCGAATGGTCTCGCGCACATGGCGGAAATAGGCGGGCTCTCCGGTGTAGCGCCCGGCATGGCGCGGGAATTTCTCATCCGCCGCGCGCCAGAAATCAGGCGTGTCGGTCGTGAATGAAAGCGTGTGATCAATCCTGCAAAGCGCGTTCTTTGATTTCTCCGGTCCGATGATGATCGCCGCCGCACCGGCCGCCGCGGTGTACTCCAGCGCGTCGCCGGGTTTGCCCTGCGCCGTATCCGTGCCGATCGCCAAGCCGTATTGCGTCTGTCCGCTTCGCACAAACGCATCCACGATCTGCATGGCTGCCGTGCCCGCCTTGCAGGCGAACTCCAAATCCGCGCAGTGCGAAAACGGATGGAGCTCGAGCGCAGATGCCAGCATCGCGCTCGTGGGCTTGACTGCATAGGGATGGCTCTCGGAGCCGACGAAAATCGCCGAAATCTCCGCGGATTGGATCTCTGCAATCTCGATCGCCTGTTTGGCCGCCTCGAATGCCATGGTGAAGCTGTCTTCGTCCCGGCCCGGCACGGTTTTCTCCACGATCCCCAGGCCGCTCAGCATCGACGCCGCATCCTGCTGCCAATGCTCGGCAATGGAAGCGGTCTTCACGCGATAGCGGGGCAGATATCTGCCAAAACCGACGATGGCGCTATGGGACATCGTGCAGAGC
>DAISLF010000032.1:0-8940 GCA_036820585.1 Candidatus Peribacteria bacterium
CGGGGTTGCGCGGATCATCTTCCGGGATGCCCGCTTCGATTTTGCCCACGAGGTCGGCCCCGACGTCTGCGGCCTTCGTATAAATGCCGCCGCCGAGTTGCGCGAAGAGCGCCACGAAGCTCGCGCCGAATCCGTAGCCGACGATGATGGCGGGAATCCCTTCCGGCGACATACCCAAACCGACACGATAGAAGAGATAGAGACCGCTGATACCCAGCAGCGAGAGGGCCGTGATGACGATGGCCGAGACCGTGCCGGCGCGCAGCGACATCTGGAGTGCGGCATTCAGACCATGCTTCGAGACGGCAGCCGTCTTCAAGTTTGCTTTCGTGGCGACCACCATGCTGACGATGCCCGAGAGTCCGGAGAGGAGAGCACCGAGCAGGAAGGAGCCTCCCACTTCAAAGCCGTGGTTCCACGAACCCGTGAGACCGTAGACGAGCATCATGGCGATGCCGACGACCAGGGAGAGAATAGTGATGGTGCGATACTGTCGGCGGACGAACGCGCGCGCGCCCGTGGAAATGGCCTTCGCGACTTTCTGCATGGCGGGCGTGCCGTCATCGGCGCGCTTCACGGCGTTCCAGAACACAAGGCTGTACGCGAGGCCGAGGAGCGCCACCACGGGGGCGAAGAGCTCGAGAACAAGAGGACTCATACGGAAAGGGAGAAGAGATAAGCGAAACCGCGGTATGGCTCACACCGCAGATACGCCGCATAGGGTAAAGCAAAAGGTCAGAGAGGTCAAAGCAAGGAGAATATGGTTTGTTCGTTTATTGGCTTTTCGTTTCCCGTTCAACGATCAAACCAGAAACGAACAAACGAAAAACAAACAAACGCAGGTCGCTCATTCTAGCCGTTCGCCACGCAAAACCGTATCATCTTCCCATGGCGTCCCGCGGCCCCTCCATCCATCGCATTCATCCAATCGCCAAGCGGCTCCAGTCGCGTGATAACCCGCGGTTGAAGGTTCTGCGCGAACGGGTATCGCTCTCCTCCACCGGGCCCGGTATTTACAAGTGGCTCGATGCGAATGGGAAAGTGCTCTACGTGGGCAAAGCCAAGAACCTGCGCAAGCGGCTGCACTGGTATGTCGCTCCGAGGCCGGGGGCCTTCGTCGGCCCGTGGCGACAGTCCTTCCTGGAGCAGATTGCGGACTTCGACGTGACGGTGACGAATACGGAGCTCGAAGCGCTCATCCTGGAGACCAACCTGATCAAAGAGCTGAAGCCCAAATATAACGTCCTCATGAAAGACGATAAAAACTACCTCTATATAAAGGTGACGATGCGCGACACATTTCCCCGCATCGAAGCCGCCCGCAAGATCGTGGAGGACGGCTCGCGCTATTTCGGGCCGACAACCAGCGGCGAAGAAGTGCGGCGGACGTTGGCGCTGCTGCGCCGCCTCTATCCGTTCCGTACCTGCAAGATGGAGATCGAAGTGGCCAATCCGCTGCCGTTGGAGACTCCCCCGCCCCAAACACCTCCCCTATCTGCGGGAGAGGAAGGCTTTCAATTCAATTCTAGCGTGCTCCCCTCTCCCTCCGTGGAGGGGGAGGGGCCGGGGGTGGGGGCTCGCATTCCTCTCGAGATCATCTGCACCCATAAAGATCGCACCACCCCCTGCCTCGATCACCATATCGAGCAATGCAGCGCGCCGTGCATCGGCCTGAAGACGCCGCAGGAGTATTACCGCGAATCCATCGAGGGCGTGCTCACGTTCCTGAAAGGCGATCGCGAGCCGGCGAAGAAACTCCTGGAAGAGCGGATGCGGGTGTCTGCCACGCAGCGCAAATTCGAGCAGGCCGCGCAGTACCGCAACATGCTGGGCGATCTCGAACGGATGCAGGAAAAGCAATTGGTGTCGGATACCTCCGGCGAAAATTGCGACATCATCGGCATCGCGCTGCTCTCGGGCCGCGTGCATGTGGTGAGCCTGCAGCGGCGCAACGGCCGACTGATCGGCGAGTCGCACTACGAATTAGCCGGGCAAGCCGAAGATATGGTGGAAGTGCTGGAGCAATTCATCCCGCAGTATTACGACGACGGCATCGACGTGCCCTCCGCGATCATCATTCCGGCCGCCATTCCCAGCAAACGGATCTTTGAGGCCTGGCTGCGGCAGAAGAAAGGAACCAACGTGAAGCTCGTGGTGCCCGAGCGCGGCAACAAATCACATTTGCTCCAACTGGCGGAAAAAAATGCGATGGAGAAAGCGCGCCAGCACGAAGTGAAGTGGGAAGCCGAGCGCAGCAATACCGAGAGCGCGCTCGAGGGACTGCGCACGGCGCTCGAGCTGCCGTCCGTCCCCCACCGCATCGAGGGCTACGACATCTCGCACCTGGGAGGCAGCGAGACGGTGGGCAGCATGGTGGTGGCGCGCGACGGCAAATCCGCCAACGACCAGTACCGCTCCTTCACCATCCGGTCGCTGCGCGCGGGCGACGTGGACGATTACAAATCGCTGCAAGAAGTGCTGCGGCGGCGGCTGCGCTACCTTCAGGAACATTTTGCGTCGCAAGAAGGACGGTGGAAGAAAGAAGGCATCGGCTTCGGCAAAGCGCGCAAGGGCGAGGAGCAGATCATCACCGAGATTCTCCAGAAGCATCCGGAGGAATTGCGCAGCGAGCCGTTCGATTCCCAAGAATTCCTGGTGGCGCGCCTGGGCACGGACATCATCGGTTTTGCCTACCTGCATACCCTGAGCGACAAAGTGCATGAGCTGCGCTGCCTGTGGGTGTCGGACGCCTACCGGGGCGGGAAGCTCGGACAATTTTTGACGCGCAAGGTATTGCGCTCGGTCAAGAAAGGAAAAGCGTACGTCGTCACCGCATCGGCGATGGAACAGTATTACGGGGAAGCGGGCTTCCGTTACGTCATCAAGACGCCTGCGTTTCTGCAGGAGCGACTCGATCGTTTGGAAAAAGACCGCATGGATCCGCAGCGCATCGTGCTGGTGTATGAAGCGAGCCAGAACAAAACCGATCCGTCGCTCACCGCGCGCCCGGATCTCCTCATGATCGACGGCGGCAAGGGCCAGCTGAGCGCGGTCGTGGAAGTGATGCAGAGCATGGACCTGATGATCCCGGTGATCGGCCTCGCCAAGCGCGAAGAGGAAGTGTTCCTCCCGGATCGCAGTGATCCGGTTGCGTTCGCCAAGGATGCGCAAGCGAAATTCCTGCTCATGCGCCTGCGTGACGAAGCGCACCGCTTCGCCAATCGTCACCGGCTTTCGATCAAATCCAAACGAATCATGGGCTCCGCGCTGGATGACATCCCCGGCATCGGCTACAAGACCAAGGCGGACCTGCTGAAACAATTCGGCACGGTCAGCACGATCCGCAATGCGTCGGATGAAGAACTGAAAATGATTTTGAACGAGGGGCAGCTGGAACAGCTGCGAAAGATACTCCGAGCATTGGTATAGAGTATTTCGTAGCTCCGCTGTAATTCCTCTCTTTGCAATCCGTCAACACATCCGTATACAATCCATTTCTCCTTCCCCACTTCCGATTATGCGTAAATTCTCCCTCCTGCTTGGCACTCTGGGCGGCGCCATGGCGGGGTATCTCCTGAGTAACGACAAACTCCGCAACGATCTCTCCAAAGCCAAGGATCCCGAGGCCGCGGCCAAGCTCCTCGCCACGCATCTGGCCAAAGACGGCAAGCAGCTGGGCCACGAGGTGAAGAAATTCGCCGAGAGCGAGCACGTGCAAAAGAACATCAAGCAATTCTCCAAGTACGCCAAGGACAAAGCGAGCGAAGCGCAGAAAGGCCTGGAGACGATGATGAAGAAAGGCGGCAAATCCGGCGGCAAAATGATGAAGGACGGCGCCAAGAAAATGAAATCGATGATGGGCGGGGCCAAGAAGACAGCCGCAACGAAAGCGAAGAAGGCTGCCTCAGCCATGAAAGACGCGAAGTGAGTATTCTCCCCGGAAGATTGAACGGACCGCATGCGCGGTCTGTTTTTTTTGTATTTGTGCTACACTGCGCGGCATGCAGAAAGTGATCGAATGGCTCGGATGGTACGGCGTTGTCGCTATCGTGAGCGCATACGCACTCGTCAGCTTTTCCGTCCTTCCTTCCAACAGCGTCTGGTATCAGCTGCTCAATGGCACGGGAGCCATCGGCATCGTGATCGAGTCGTGGAACAAACGCGCGTACCAGCCGGCGGTGCTCAATGTGATCTGGACAGTGATTGCGGTCATTTCGATGGTGCGCATGATCGCGCAGTAACCCAAACAGAAAAACAGCATCCCTTTGCGATATTCCTGAGGATCATGCCAAATTTGTTGACCAAACTACAGCATGCATTCTACAACGCTGGAAACGCAGCCTATGCGCGATACCCCGCACCCTCTCATCACAGACGATGGCATTCTGGAGCGACGCAGCATCCGGAAACTGTCTGCGAATGCGCGTACGCAGCATCCGGCGTTGAATGCGGTATTGCGTATCAAGCCGAGAGATGACCAGGAAAAAGGATGGGCACGCGAGCTCTGCAATTTGCAGCGTTCAACGACGGACCAGTTTACTCAATTGCTTGGGCGCAGCGGATGGTCGCAAATCGGCTTAGATATGGAAATGGAGCAAGGAAGTCACATGGAATTCAACCATAATACTATCCGCGTCCCAGTCACCATCTCGTCGCTGCGCGGGGCTCCAAACGACCAAATCCTCGGAACGCTGCGGGAGATGGTGAAAAGCCAGCAGCATATCCGCGCCGCCTGCCTGCTCCTTCTCCCACCCGACAGCGCCCTCACGCCGGATGAAATCCGAGAAGCACAGAAAGAATCCCAGTTATTGCTGCCACCCAAATCAACGATTGAACAAGATGGGAAAGAAGGCAGAGTCCTGATGCCACTCGCGGGAGGATACGAATTCGCGGAAGAAAATTTCGATCCGGATGAGATGCGTCATGTGCTGCGCGATGGCAAGCATGGTCTGTCCAATCTTTTGGCCCCCACACGCTTGCCGGAGGAACTGAAGCCCGGGGAATTTTTCCTGGCGTCGGTCCGGGGGCTCTCCATCGGAGGTCTGACGGGTATCATTGATCGTGAGACCAATATTCTCGGCGTCGAGCATCTTCCTGCGCGGTTGCTCCACGGCATACGTACCACAGGAGAGCATACTCCTCGGCAAATTGAACTCATCAATCGCGGCGCGACAGCGGTACGGACGGATCTCTTGCGCATCGGCATCCGGTTTTATCCTGCCGATAGGGAGATCCGGGCGGCCGCAGCACGAATTATCACCCCGCAAACCCTGGGCGACGGTGTCGATATTTACGATCTGGTCACCCCGGAGGAAATGACGGAATTGCTCAGCGAGGTGGGCGAACAGAAAGAGGAGTCCGCCCATTCGCTGGATGGAACGAAGAAATTGCTGCCATATGGATTGCTGGTCGGGCGAAACCGGTCCGCCAAAATTCCCTGGACCCGGGCAAAATCTTTCCAGGGGACGCATATCCTCCAGCGCGCGGGGCGCTTCATCGAAGCCCGGCCCGAAGACAAAGAGAAGGGATGGACCGAAGGACAGGGAATCCCTGCTTCTGCGGTACGTATCAGCAAAAATTTGGACTACATCGGCGGCGACCAATCGAAGAATAAAATACTCGCGACGCATGCTTTTTGCGATACGCACGTTCTGAATGAACTGGTGAGCAGCGGCATCAGCGTTTTTATCGCACGCAGCCTTCTGCAAAAAGAATCGGCATGGCAGCCGCACGCGGAAGAACAGGCTCTGCAGCTGCGCAAAGAATCTTCCACCATGGAAGCCGACATGCGGACGGACGGCTTGTTTTTCAATAACGTTCAATATGGGGAATTCCGCTCTCTCGAAAAGCGCGGCGCAAAAATTTTCCTGGCGCTCAAGGAGATGAAAGACGAAATGGAAAAGGATAAAAGAATTCCCGCCCATGTCCGCGAGTTTTTCCGCGGCCTCTGGGTGAAGCCGGAAGCCAAGGAACGGCTGAAGAAAATAGACACGGTCATCGCACTCTATGGATCGCACGTATCGGGAATGGAACATATACTGCAGCCCCAGCTAGACAAATTCATGCAGACAATGAAGGATATTTTCGGTGAAAAAGTGGCTATCACGCACGGAAAAGGACCGGGCGTGATGAAAATCGCGGATGATGCGGCAGCAGAAAACGATATCCCCCGCATCGGTGTCGGCATCTGCGTGGAAGGGCAAGCGGGCAATTGCCGCCCGGAAGCCATGATCGATTTTTTCGATGCCGATCGTCTGACGCGCCAGCAGCTGATGGACGATCTCGCCACCTTCAAGCTCTTCAATATCGGCGGAGCAGGAACATTGGAAGAAGCAGCTATTACGCTGTGTTCGCAAAAGCTCGGGAAGAAATCGATTGCACCGATCATTTTTGTCGATCCGTTGGGTCTTGGACAAAAAGGCTCCAATTTGTGGCTGCTCTTCAAAAAACAAATCAAGCTGCTCGCGAAGAAAAAAGCTATTTCTTCAGAAGAAATACAGCAAGGAATGATTAATATTCAACTGTTGCAAAGCTATTCACCTTCCTATTTTCATTGCGTTGACAGTTATGATAAAGCTGCAAAGATCCTGAAAAACTTTACGAACGATCCTCAAAAATATTATGCGCGAAAAGGTATTCCAGCCGAAGCGGTTTCTTTCGCACATCAGAAAGAAAAAGAGACCTTGGAGAAAACGGGTTTTCCCGTGCCGCATTTTTTCGACAAAAATATGGAATATCGACTCGTAAAATCAGCAAGCTGATGCCAATCGCCAACTTCCTCTCTTGCGCCGTTTCGTTGCATGAGTAGAATCACAGGCGGGCTCCTTCCCCCGGACTGCCCAATTTTTTGTATGAAGAACCAGACTCCTGCGAAGGCCGCGCCCAAGAAGAAATCGCCGACGCGGTTCGTCATCGTGACGGGAGGAGTGTGCAGCTCGCTCGGCAAAGGCATCGCGGTTTCCAGCATCGGCGCCATCATGAAGGCGTGCGGGTTCAAGGTATTCGTCCAGAAGCTCGACCCGTATCTCAATATCGACCCGGGCACCATGAGCCCGTTCCAGCACGGGGAAGTGTTCGTCACCGACGATGGCGCGGAAACGGATTTGGATCTGGGCCATTACGAGCGCTTCATCGACGAACCCATGAGCAAGCTCAGCACCGTGACGACCGGACAAATCTACCAATCGGTGCTCAATAAAGAACGCCAGGGCGAATATCTGGGCAAGACCATCCAGGTGGTGCCGCACATCACCAATGCCATCAAAGCGCGCATCACGGAAGCCGCGGAGAAGAGCGGCGCGCAGATCATGCTCGTGGAGATCGGCGGCACCGTGGGCGATATCGAGGGCGAGCCGTTCCTGGAGGCAGTGCGCCAGATGCGCTCCGAGCTGGGCAATGATCGCCTGTTCCATGTGCATCTGACTCTCCTCCCCTACCTGGCGGCGAGCAAAGAATTGAAGACCAAGCCGACGCAGCTCTCGGTGCGCGAGCTGCGAAGAATCGGCCTGCAACCCGACATGATTCTCGCCCGCGCGGACGCCAAGATCCCCACGGAGCTGCTCGATAAAATCAGCCACTTCTGCGGCATCGAGCGCAAAGCCGTCATCCCCGCGCTCACGGTGCATTCCATCTACGATGTGCCCCTGCGGTTCCAGCAGTATGGCATGGCCGAGATCATCGCGGAGAAACTGGACCTGGGGAACGCGCAGCCGGATATGACCGAGTGGGAAAAGGGCGAGAAGCGCCACAATTCCGTCCTGGAGGAAATTCCCGTCGCCATCGTGGGGAAGTATACCCACTTGGACGATGCATACCTGAGCGTCATCGAAGCCATTAAATCGGCCGCGGTCTTCGAGAAGCGCCGGGCGAAGATCGTGTGGATCGATTCCGAGAAGCTCGAGAAGAAAGACGCGGACACCTGGGCGGAATTGAAGGATTGCGCCGCCATCGTAGTGCCGGGCGGCTTCGGCACGCGCGGCATCGAAGGCAAGATCGCCGCGGCCGGCTACGCACGCACGGCGAAAGTCCCCTACCTGGGCCTGTGCCTGGGCGCGCAGCTGATGACGATTGAGTTCGCGCGCAGCGCCCTCAAGGACCCCAAGCTCACGAGCGAAGAATTCGACGAGGAAGGAAAACTGCCGAAGGACAAATACGTCGTGCACTTCCTGCCGGGCCAATACAAAGAGCGCAGCAAAGGCGGCACGCTGCGCTTGGGCGCGTACCCCTGCAAGCTCAAAAAAGGATCCAAAGCATACGCTGCATATGGAATGGCAGAAATCTCCGAGCGCCACCGTCACCGCTATGAGTTTAACAATGACTATCGCGAAAGACTGGAAGAAAAAGGCTTGATCATTTCCGGCGACTCGCCCAAGGGCGACCTGATGGAGATCGTGGAGCTGAAGGATCATCCGTTCATGCTCGGCAGCCAGTTCCACCCGGAATTCAAGAGCCGTCCGCACCGCCCGCATCCGCTGTTCGCGGCATGGATGAAAGTGGCGGCGAAACGATAGGTTCCACGGAGTCTTGGAACCGATTTTTCGCTTACCATTCAGAAAATTATACCGAAGAAACAAGAAACAAATATTTACCAAATTCCAATCATCGAATGTTCCATGCAGGCTATTAAAGCTTTCCCTTTTTTATACGATGCCTACTGCGGGAAAATATGATCGGGAAGAAAGAACTTTACATTTCGCTATGGAAATACGATTTTCCGTCCGTTCTTTAGCTCCCACAGTGATAAATAGGGAGGACTGTAAACAATTTCTCCGTTCTTCCGGCTCTGTTGGAGCAAACTATATTGAAGCAAATGAAGCTTTAGGAGAAAAGATTTTTTCATGCATATCCGCATCTGCTTGAAAGAAGCGAAAGAATGTACTTTTTGGCTCAGGCTCCTTGATACCAGTCACAGTATTATGCTCACTACACAGCGTAAGCCTG
>DAISLF010000033.1:0-8910 GCA_036820585.1 Candidatus Peribacteria bacterium
GCCCCCTCCAGGGCTCGCTTGGGATCCTTGCGTATCCCCGGCCTCGATGAGACAAGAGCTCGAGATCGTGACATCCTTTACTTCCACTTCCTCCAGAGACATGTTCTCCTTCAATCGCGTCCACATCATCGGTTACCAGACACAGCCCGTCACCATCCGTCAGACGCCCGGCGGCACGAGCGTCACGGATCTCAATTTGGTCGTGCCGTATAAATTCAAATCCGAGAGCGGCGAAATGCTCGATGGCAAAGGCTTCCACACGGTCACGCTGTGGGGACCCATGGCCGAGGTAGCCGGCAAATTCGTGCGGCCCGGCAGCCAGCTCTTCATCTCCGGCCGTCTGCAAACAGACACCTGGGAAGACGAGAAGACGAGCGAGAAGAAATCGAAGACCAAGATCGTCGGCCTCGACATGATCATGCTCGATCCCAAAGAGGGCCAGATTCCCATGCCGCAGGGCTCGTCGCTCTCGCAGTGCGTGAACCGCGCCGATGTCATCGGCAATGTCACCCGCGATCCCGAGATCCGCACCACCACCGGCGGCCAGCAGGTGCTCACGCTGGGAGTCGCCACCAACGAGCGCTGGAAAGACCGCGCCACGAATCAAGACAAAGAGCGCACCGAATTCCACAACGTCGTCCTGTGGGGCGCGCTTGCCGATGACGTTGGTAAGAACTTGAAGAAAGGCAACCGCGTCTTCGTGTCCGGCCGCGTGCAGACGCGCAGCTGGGAAACCAAAGAAGGATCCAAACGCTACACGACCGAGATCATCGCGGAAAATATTTCGCTGCTCGGCACCAAGAATCCCGCTGTCACCGATACTATCCAGATGGATGGCGCGCCCGCCTCGCAGCGCAACGACTCGCCGATGAACCAGGATCGTGGCATGCCTGACATGAACCAGTCCATGGAGATGCCGGCCGTCGCATACGCGTCCGAAATCAAGCCGGAAGATTTGCCGTTTTAATTTCAAAGAATTTCATCCATTCCCGCAGCGGAGCTTCAGGAATCTCCGCTGCGCTTTTGAATTTCATGCAGTCAATCCAAGGGCCGGATGCCCGAGTAGACTTCCATGTCCGCTATCGCATTCCAGTTCACTTGCTCGCAGAGAGCGAGAATGATTTCTCGCACTTCGTCCAAAGGACCGGTAAACAAAGATGCGGCAGCTCCTTCCATCCGGACAGTCACGAGCCCATGTGGCAGCTGTTTCACCTCCAAGACTGTTGGACCGAGATTCCGAATAGGGGCGCTATCCGGAATACGGACCCATGCCGTGTCGCCATTCCCCTCTCTTCCCGGTTCTATTCCAGACGTATCATCGAGTACTCCCTCCAAGAGACCTGCCAATTTAACGTGGAAATTTCTGCTCGTGCGTAACTGCGATGGTTCTTTCTTAGGAGGAGAAACAGTAAGACCCTCTGCTGCATGCGCTATAACATTTTGCATAAAAAATCGTGGGGGAGGTAACTCCTCACCCTACCCGCAGTCTTTCAGGCCGCAAGGAATCCTTGCAATCAAAGAATGGATTGGCTTCCGTGCGGTCTGATTTTATGACGCGATCGTGCCATCCTCTCCGTACAGTCGCATCTCGATGCCCGCGATTTGTGGCACGCGTTCTTTGATTATCTTTGCGAGAGAGAGTACATCCTGAAATGTTCCCTTGTCTGTATTCAGTAAAAAATTCGCATGCTTCTCGCTGATCTCCACTCCTCCCGCTTTGGCGCCGCGCAGTCCCGCCACCTCGATCAATTTCCAGGCGGGTGTGCCATCGGGAAGTGCTTTGAAACATGAGCCGGCTGTCTTGATGTGCGGCTGCGTCTCGAAGCGTTTTTGGAGGAGCGATTCGATGCTCGCTTTCACCTCCGCCTCCGGTTTGCTGGGAACTTCCAATGTCGCTTCCCAAATCAAAATAGAGCCATGTATTTGGTCCTTGAAAGAGCTCTCGCGGTAGCGGAAGCCGCACTCTGTCTTTGGAAAAGTTTTCCAGTGGCCATCCACGAGCGCAGTCACGTTTTGTACATAGGAATCGATCCAAATTCCTTTTGGACCCTGGCCTGCATTGCCGAAGATGGCCCCGCCGATGTGGCCGGGAATCCCTGTGAGCGCCGAGAGATTCAAATTCGCTTTCGCGAGATCATTGAGAAGTGTGGCCAGAATTTTTCCGGCTTCCACCGTCACGGTATTTCCCTCGATCACCGTCTTCTCCGCTTTGATGCGCACGACGAGGGCATCAATGGTCCCATCCGCGAAGACAGTGTTCGATCCTCCGCCGAGCACGATGAGGGGAATATGTTTTTCTTTCGCGAATCGCTGCGCTTCCTCCGCATCTTCTTTGCTCAGCAGTTCGGCGTAGTACCGCGCTTTGCCGCCGATGCGCATGGTGGTTTTGGGGCCGAGGGGGATGAGTTCTTGCAGAAGCACAGGGGTTCTTAATTTCTCAATGAGCATTTTTTGCTGTTGCGAGACGCTGCATCGTTTTTTCTTTCCCCAATGCGGTCGCCACTTCCACGGCGCCGGGGCTGAAGGGCAAACCTGTGAGCGAGACGCGCAGCGGCCAGAGGAGCTGGCCCAGCTTCCACTGGCCTTTGCCCGCTTCCGTACGCACGTCTTCCAAAAGTTTTGTCTCGGTCCATTCCGTATCCGGAATGGCGTGGAGAATTCGCCCGAGCGTTTCGAAAATTTCCGGCAAGGCTTCGGGTGTCACTTTTTGCTTCGGATTGGCCAAAAGTTCCATTGGTACCGTTGGTTCATGGTAGAAGAATCCAAGCATCCGAGGAGCTTCATGGAAAAAAGCGACGCGTTCCTGGATGAGCGCCGCCTTGGAAGCGAAGTCCGTATCATCCTTCGCTTGCGAAAATTGTTCTTCCACGAGCGGACGGATGCGCGCTGCGAATTCCGTCAGCGGGATTTTGCGAATCCACTGGCCCTGGAGCCAATCGAGTTTTTCGAGGTCGAAGACGGCGCCTGCTTTCTGCACGCGTTCGAGCGAGAATTGTTCGATGAGTTCCTGTATCGAAAATAATTCCTGCGTGGTGCCCGGATTCCAGCCGAGCAGCGCCAAGAAATTCAAGAGTGCCTCGGGCAAATATCCTTTGGCGATATATTCGCTGCAAGAAACCGAATTCTGGCGCTTGCTCAGCTTCGTCTTATCTTTATTGAGCAGCAGCGACACATGCGCGTAGCGCGGCGGCGGCCAGCCGAGGAACTCGAAGAGCAGAAGGTGCTTGGGCAGCGAGCTGAGCCACTCCTCGCCGCGCATCACGAGGTCGATGTCCATCAAGTGATCATCCACGACGTGTGCGAGATGGTAGGTAGGGAAGCCGTCGGATTTCACGAGGACTTGATCGTCGACCGTGTGGCCCAGAAACGTCATTTGGCCGCGGATGTCATCGGCGAAGGTGATGGTGCGTTCGTGCGGGACCTTCAGGCGGATGACGTGCCTCTCGCCCGCCTCCAGTTTTTTTTGCACTTCTTGCGGCGATAAATGCAGACACTGGCGATCATACATCGGCGCTTGCTTGCGGGCTTCTTGGGCTTTGCGCATCTCATCCAGACGTGCAGGCGTGCAGAAGCAAGGGTAGGCATGGCCTTTGTGCACCAGCTCGTCGGCGTATTTCTGGTAGAGCGCGAGTCGTGCGGATTGAAAGTACGGTCCGTGCGTTCCCTTCTCGGCTATCACATCGCCGTCCAGCACGACGCCTTCTTCCGGATCCATCCCGGCCCAGTGGAGCGTCTCCAGAATATTTTCCACCGCACCCGGCACGCTTCGTTCCTGATCGGTATCTTCGATACGCAGTAAGAAAGTACCCTTCGTTTGGCGGGCGAGCAGGTAATTGTACAAAGCCGTCCGCAGTCCGCCGACATGCAGAAAGCCGGTGGGAGAAGGAGGGAAGCGCAGACGCATGGCGAGAGTGTACGAGAAGGCAGAAAGGCAGAAAAGGCAGAAAAGGCAGCAGGTCTGAAACAAAAGACCTTCTGCCTACTGCCCTTCAAACCTTCTGCCTTAGTTGAGAACTTGCACCGTGAACGTCACGGGCGTTGTGGGCTTAGCGGAGGAGTCGGTAGCCACATGCGCGAGGGTGTCGATTGTGTCGAGGCCGGCCGTTGTCTTGCCAAAGACGGTATATTTGCCGTCGAGCCCCAAAGATTTGTCGGTCTCCACGATGAAGAACTGACTGCCGTCCGTATCCGGTCCGCGGTTCGCCATGGCGATGACGCCTTTCGAGAAGGAAATGGAGTGCAGCTGATCGTTATAATGGTAGCCCTGTTGCGCGTAGAAATCTTTCACCGTCAGGTTCGCGATATTCGCGGGCACGTTCTGGCTCTTTGCCGCATCTTGCACCTTGAGCTTGTCGAGGCCGTAACTATTGGCATTGATCTCATCGCTGAAGGTGGGGCCGTAGATGCTCTCGCCGCCCGTGCCGTCTCCGCCCGGATCGCCGCCCTGGATCATGAAGTCAGCGATGATGCGGTGGAAAGTGAGATTGTCGTAGTAGCCGGCTTTCGCGAGCAGGATGAAGTTCGTCACCGTCTTGGGAGCGGCATCGGCATCGAGCTCGAGAGTGATATCGCCTTTCGAGGTCTTGAGTATCACCGTGTGCTTGCCGGTGAGGTATTGGCCGGTAAAGCTCGCTCTGGCTTTGCCCAGAGGAGACGACGGATCGGCTTGGTCGCCCGCGGGTGCGGCAGCGGCGGAGGAAGAAGAAGGATTCACGGCTTGAGGAGTAGTCTGGCTCTTGCAGCTTACGACGAGGAGGAGAGCCAGAGCAAAAAGTGGAAGAAGGAATTTGTGCATAGTTCTACGAGAGTAGAGACCAAGCGGGGCTTTCGCAACATACCGCGCTATCATTTTTTTATACACACAAGAGCCTGTTCTTCGCGGATGTGATGCTAATCGTTCCCTCCTCGGTGATTTTGCAGAGTGCTTCTCATGACACGCGGGATGGAAAAAAACTTGAAAGAAAGAATATTTCGCATCCTAACATCTTTTTTTGTTCACTTTCCTTTCCCATGCAGCAGCAGCAGATGCGCGAGCCGCTCTGCCGCATCCGGGACGAAAAGCGCATGGATTCGTTCGCTCATTTTTTTGCGCTCGGCTGGATCGTGCAGCAGCTCTTCGGTGCTCGGCACGAGCGTCCGATCGAGTGTTTCTTGATGCAGCACTCTGCAGCCGCCGCTCAGGGCGGCCGCCTCGGCATTCGCCCATTGATGATCGTGAGCGACGCCGCGCAGCGGCACGAGCAGCGCCGGGATCGCCGACGCCGCCAATTCGCTGATGAGTCCCGCGCCCGCACGGCTGAGCGCCAGATCGGCAAGGGCGTAGAGATGCGGCAGCGTTTCCTGCGCGAATTCCGCCGTCCAATAACTCCGCATAGAACGATGTGCGCCGCTCTTCCCCTTTCCGGTCAGATGGATGATGTCTGCCATCGCGAGAAGCGCCTGCAATTGTTTCCACACTGCTTCGTTGAGAGCCACGGCTCCTTGGCTGCCGCCCAGCACGATCAAGACAGGACGCTCTCCGGTGAAGCCCGTGATCCGCAGGCCTTGCGCGCGCGAGCCCCTCACGATAGCTGGACGCACGGGATTGCCGGTGAAAATAAAGCGGGAAGTTGTCGCGTCATTGCTTACAGCTTCGCGCGTATCGCCTATCGCCTGGCGGGGGAATCCTTCACATATCACCGTCGCCCATCGCGCGATGAGTGCATTCGCCCGGCCGCTCACGGCATCGGATTCATGAAGCACGATGGGAATGCCATGCCTCTTGGCAGCCCAGGCAACAGTCACGCAGAGCGCGCCGCCTTTGCAGAAGACGACATCCGGTTTTTCTTGTTGCAACAAGAGACGTGCCTCGCGCATCGCTCTCCAGAAGTGCAGAGGATGGAAGAATGAGAGTCGGCGTGCGTTGATGCGGGAGAACGGCACGTGCTCGGCCTGCAGAAACGCCGCATCGTCGCCGCGCTGCGAGCAGACGAAATGCGCGGTCGCGTCGGGCGCGAGCATCTCTACCGCACGCCACACGGCCACGCTCGGCGCGATATGTCCTATGGAACCGCCGCCCGCGAAGAGGATCTTCATAAGGTAAGTTTATTGTACATGGAGAAGTGAATGCTGAATGGAGAAAGTAGAATGTGGAGCGGGAGCAGAGAGACAAGGAAAAGCGTTCAATATTCCACGCTCTTCAACTTCGTTCACGCGCCGCGCAGTCCCCACCGCACCTTCGTCTTGGGTGTGCGTCGCGCGAGGCTTGCTTCGCCGGTGGAGTACATGGAGATATTGAGCAGGATGCCGATGGCCGCGAGGAGAGTGATAAGCGACGAGCCGCCGTAGCTGATGAAGGGCAACGTGAGGCCCGTGAGCGGGAAGATGCCGATATTCACGGCAATATTCACGATCGTCTGCACCGCGATCCATGTGGTAATGCCCGAAGCCACCAGGAAGCCGAAGCGGTCCGGCGCGTTCTCGGCGATTTTGTAGCCGCGGTAGATGAGGATGCCGTACATCAAGAGGACGATGAGGAGCCGCGCGAAGCCCAGCTCTTCGGCCATCGCCGAGAAAATCATGTCGCCCTGCACTTCGGGCAAGTAGCCGAATTTCTGGATGGATTTACCGTAGCCGACGCCGAAAAATCCGCCGCTGCCGATCGAGATGAGCGCCTGCTTGATCTGAAAACCGATGGTTTCGGCGATGGTCGGGTCGTTCGGGAGCATGAAGGCCAAAAAGCGCGCACGGATGTAGGGCTTTTCCAAAATGATCGGCAGGCCCAGGGCGGTCGCGAGCGAGCCGCCCATCAGCAGATGCAGCCAGTTGCCGCCCGCGATGAAGAAGAGCACTGCCCCGATGGAGGAGAAGATGAGGAACGAGCCCAGGTCCGGCTGGATGGCGACGAGGATCGTGCTGATGACGAGGAGCGTTACGAAGGGGATGAATCCTTCCTTGAAGGTATTGATGAGTTGCTCGCGCTTCTGCAGCCAGACCGACAGATAGAAGATAAACGCGAGCTTATGGATCTCGGCGGGCTGCAGCGAAAACGGTCCGATGCGCAGCCAGCTGCGCGATGTACCCCAGCCGGAATTGAGTCCCGGGATGAGCACGACGACAAGGAGAATGGTGGAGAGGAAGAAGAGCGTGCGCGCATGCTTCTCCCAGAAGTGATACGGAATCGCCATCATCGTAACCATCACGACGAGCCCGGCGGCGACGTGCAGGACGGTGCGCCACAGGTAAAACGAATTGCTGCCCACACCCGTGAGATGGAGAGTCAGCTGGTAACTCTCGAACACGCTCACGCTGGCGATCATGGCCAAGCCAAAGAGCGTCAGAACAACGGCGATGCCGAGCAGCAACAGGTCAACGCGGCGGAACATGAGGTGCGCAGTATAAGACCGGGACAGGTGTCATGGCCAGAAGGGTTGGACAGAAAAGCATATTGAATATTGAATGTGGAATGTTGAGTGGCACCAGAAGAATGATTTTTATTTCGACATTCAACATTCGACATTCTGCTCGCATGCTTCTCTGGCTCACCGTCGCGCTGAGTTTTCTCTCCAGCATGATCGCCAAGTGGCTGGCTGATGCATTCCTCCACGGGCGCGTGGCCGTCATCGGATCATTTCTTGGTTTGCAGTATTCTCTCAACCCCGGCATCGCCTTCAGCATCACGTTTCCGGGTCCGCTCCAAACGCTTCTCATCGTCGTCGCTCTTCTCGCGATGATCGTCGTCGCCGTCCGCTCGGCGCATTCCCCGCAGAGCCAGATCGCTTTCGGGCTCATCATCGGCGGGGCGTTCGGCAATATCGCGGACCGGCTCTTGGACGGCGCCGTCACCGATTTCGTCCAGGTGGGGACATTTCCCGTTTTCAACGTGGCGGACAGTTGCATCACGGTGGGTGTCGCTCTTTTGCTCCTGGAGATGGCGCTGCGATGGAGGGCAGGAAAGGAAGAAAAGCAAGGAAAGTGAGGAGGTTTGAGGAAAATATCTTCCTGCCCTTTCTCATATTTCTCCCTTTTCTGCCTTCTATTTGAGGTACAATGGTTCTGAACTATGGATGTCTCTTATCGCGTCCGGGGCGGTACTGCGCTCGTCGGGGATGTGTCTATCGGCGGGTCCAAAAATGCGGCGCCCCCGCTCATCGCCGGAAGCCTGCTCACGAGCGGCGAGACGGTCTTGGAAAACGTGCCGCGCTTGCGCGACACCGTCGCGATGCTCAAAATCCTCGATTTTCTGGGCGCCGAAACGAGTTTCGAGGGCAATACCGTGCGTATCCGCGCCGACCGCTTGCGCAGCCAGCCGATTCCCGCCGAGTACGTGTCTACCTTGCGCGGCTCCATCGTCCTCTTGGGTCCGCTCCTTGCGCGTTTCGGCGTGGTGGAGATGTCGTATCCGGGCGGCTGCGTGCTGGGCAAGCGCCCGGTGCAGGCGCACATCGAGGCATTCCGCCAGATGGGCGCGGAAGACATGAGCACCGATGAAGTGCTGCACTTGCAAGGCGTATTGCAGCCCGCGCATGTCGTCTTGCCGGAATTCTCGGTGACCGCGACCGAGAACGTGGTGCTGGCGGCGTCCCTTTTGGACGGAGAAACGCGCCTCGATCTGGCGGCGGCTGAGCCGCATGTGCAGGATGTGGAGCATTTCGTTGTCGAGATGGGCGCGAGCGTACAGGGCATCGGCGGCCATACGGTCTTCATCCGCGGCCAGAAGGAGTTAAACGGCGTCACGCATCGCATCATTTCCGATTACCTGGAAGCGGGCGCCTTCATCATCGCGGCATTGGTGACGCGCGGGAAACTGCGCATTCACGATATCGACGCCGAGCATCTGCTCTCGTTTTTGGACGTGCTGCGCCGCTCGGGCACCATCTGGAAATACGACGGCAACGAAAAGACGCTCTTGGTCGACGGGGAACTCTCGTC
>DAISLF010000034.1:0-8513 GCA_036820585.1 Candidatus Peribacteria bacterium
TCTTCGTGCTCTTGAGCGTGGCGGCATTTTTGGGCGTGGGAATATCCGGCATCAAGAATGCATTTTTGCGCGGCTCCATCGCGGGCGTGCCCGTGGGTCTCGCCATCCTCACGCGCGGCGATGGCATTTTCATCGCGGCCGCCATCGGGCTTTGCTTGCTCTATGCTCTCTGGCACGATCGCGCGGGACGCCGTTCGCAGCTGGAATATCTGGGCGGGTTTTGCCTGGCAGGCGGCTTGGGTCTGCTGATCCTCATGTATTGGGGGCTCGTGCATGCGGGTTCGCTCTTTCCCGCAAACCAAGTGGGCCGGCGCGAGATCGCGCTTGGCTGGCATGATGCGCTGCACGGGATTTCGGTCCCGAAATATTTCAAAGTCGTCGGATGGAATATATTTCAGCTGGAGCAGCTTCTCACGATCGCCACCGGCAGCAGCTTGCTCGCGCTCTGCGCGCTTCTCTACTGCTTGACGCGCGCAGATACCCGGAAATTCGCCATCGTCACGGCTCTCTATTGCTTCCTCTTCTTCGGCACACTCGTAGCCTACCAATGGTACTTCCCCGATCTGCACGGGCTGCGCTATATCAATCCCGCCGTTCATGTATTGTTGATCCTGGTTGCAGTCGCTTGCACTGCGCTCTTCACGGGGAAACGCCGCTGGGCATTCCTCGCGTCGCTGCTTCTTTCGCTCATCGCGCTCAGCGCGTATTCCTTCTACACCGAGGTGCATAGGCTTTCGTGGGTGAATGATTCGCTGAGCTACACGGGCTTCCCGACGAATGCGGCGCAGGATCATTTCTGGAATTTCTATCTGTGGACCAAGGACCATCTGCCCGCGGGCTCCGTCGTGGGTGTACGCGACAATGGCCGCTTCGCGCTCTTCACCGGTTTGCCGGTGCAAGATCTCTCCGGTGTCATCGATCCGGTGATTGCGCAGAAAGTGAAGCAGGGCGGACCGGCGCTGGCCGCGTATCTCCATCAGAAAAACGTGTCATACCTGTGGATCCCGTCGCCGGATGAGCGCGCCGATCTGCTCTACCGGCTGCTGCGCAATTCTCTGCATCTCGACCTCGTAGCCGGTGCGCCGCCTTCGGTCTGGAACGAGCATCTCTATCACATTCGCTGGGATCTGGCGAAGTAACCGCGGCGCAAACGATCCGGCCGATACACCGGTGACCTCTGCCGCCATCAGTCAGTCAGTCCGCCGCTGAAGCTGTGGCTCTCCACGGACGCGGCGGCCCGGGCTCGCGGCAGCAGCCGCCAACCACGGGAACATCGAGCATTTAATGTGATGTGACATCATCGGCAAGTCTTCTTTCGGGAAAGGAGCAGAGAGAAAGGGCCCCTGCCGGGGCCTTTTTCCTACGCGTCCGGTTCAGTGCAAGAGAAGGCTTCCTGTCTGGTTTGGGAAAAATGCGATTTGATGAACGAAGGAAAATGTGTGATTACTATATAGCCCATCTTCCAAGTAGGGTCCTTTTCCTGTATATTACTTAGATTCCATTGAGAAAAACAATGCCTACTCGTACACAAAAACTCACATCATCGGCGCTGGCTCTGTCGCTTCTTTTTGCTCTGCAAGTTTCGGCATGGGGCAAGCAAGCAGCATCGCTCCTCGGCGTGCAAATAGCGACGGTGACCCAAGAGAAACTCGGCAAGACGTTTTCCAGTCCACATACCGCCGCTTCCTCTCTGGCAGCAGCAGTTCTCTCCATCCCGGCAAACGATCGAGGGGGGGGGCGTGCCCTATCGTCCTCCCGCCTGTCCGTTCCTCCCTCCTGGCTGGGCATTGCCAGTGTGAGTCCGCCCGCAACTACGTCCAAAGCTCCGGCATTTCCTTCTCTTTTTACCGTCCCGGTTCGTAGTCTCGCACTCGGCAAAGATGGCCAAGTGCTGACGATGGAGAAGGGCAAGCCGGTGTGGGAAAGCATCGTCGCAATGACGACCGCTCCCGCAAAGACGGCGATCTCACCTATGCACCGGGTAAGCGATTACTCAGAAGCCGCCACGAATCCTCGCAGAGGCGGAGGCGGAGCGCTCCAGCCCGCAGCCCCGCCCGGCCCACACAATCACCAGAGCCAAGACCAGGGAGGCGTGCTCGATATCAACAAGGCAACACAGGGAGTGCTGCAGCAAGACAAAGGCGGTGTGGGATTCTCGTCGTACACCAATGGCGATTTGCTTGTGGGAGATGGCGGAGGTCTGCGAAAGCACGGCATCGGTTCTGCAAACCAGGTCCTCACGGTCTCGGGTTCCACGGTCGCCTGGCAGAGCATCACGTCCGTCGCGCAGGGAGGCAATGATGCGCGCTACGTCCAGAAAGCAGGAGACACCATGACAGGTGCTCTGCGCATCCACACACGAGGCGTCGGGCTCAGCGTCTCCGCTACGATCTCCGGATCCACGCTCGTTGCTTCCACCGCTCTCGCTTCCTCCGGGACGCTTTCTGTCGCGGGAGCCGTCACCTTCACGTTTCTCCCATCTTGCACAGCTCTCCAGACCGCGAGCAACGGCGCAGTCTCCTGCAACAATGCCGTTGTCCTCGCCTCCTCCACGGGCTCTTTGAAGACCTTCTTCGACGCGAATTACTTCCGCACTTCCACTGGCTCATTGAAGACGCTCTTTGATGCGAACTACTTCCGCACATCTACTGGTGCGCTCCAGGCGTATTTCAACAACGCCTACTTCCGCACCTCCACGGGTTCACTCAAAACACTCTTCGATGCCAACTACTTCCGCACTTCCACTGGCTCATTGAAGACGCTTTTTGATGCGAACTACCTGCGCACATCCACGGGCTCTCTGCGCGCGACGCTCTACGGCTTCGGTCAAGGGCTCTCCCGCACGGTCGGTGGTCTCGTGACCGTCAATTCCTCGCTCTCTGGCTCCCTCGTTCGCTTCTCGACGGTCTCCGGCTCCAACGTGTTTGCCAAGATCGGTCTCACGTCCTCCGGCACGATTCTCTCCAAAGGGAATATCACCAGTCGAGGTACGTTCTCCGGCGCTGCTCTCACCATCATGGCAGGGAACAGCTCCTTCCTTGGTAACGTCGGCATCGGGACTACGAGTCCTGGAAACAAATTGACAGTTACCGCTCCGACTATTGCCGATGCTCTCGCTGATGTGATGATTGGAACTTCAGCCGTAACGCAAAAAGGATTAGTGATACAGGGCAAAGCATCACAGTCTGCGAATTTGCAGGAGTGGCAGAATAGTGTAGGTACCCCTTTGGCGCGTATAGACTCCGTGGGAAATTTTTTTGCTAGTAATATCTATGCCATCACCACTAACTCCTCATCTCGTAGCATTGTTACCGTTCAGAATGATTTAGGAAATCAATTTCAAATAAATATGTTAAGTTCAGCCTACACTCAACCTGCCATTTGGGCGAATAGTGCCGTATTATACCTTACCCAAGGTAATGGAATCTTTATTGATGCTCCCACAAATAAGCCTGTCATCTTCAGTCAAAATGCTGGTGGTAATGAGACTATGCGTATCAGTGGTAATGGTTTTGTCGGCATCGGCAAAACTGCTCCTTCCACGAAGTTGGATGTGGCAGGAACGATCTCGGGAAGTGCGCTCACGGTGATGAATGGCAACAGCTACTTCCTGGGCAAGCTCGGCATCGGCAAGAGTGGAGCATCCAATACGGCGTTGGAGGTGGAGGGGACGATCTCAGGGAGTGCGCTGGTGGTGAACGGCACGTCCACCTTTAATGGCGCTGCAGTGATCGCCAATCAGGCAGCGGGGAGTGTGGGCTTGACGGTGAAGGGTGCGGCATCGCAGACGGCTAACCTGCAGGAATGGCAGAACAGCGCGGGGACAGTGGTGTCGTACGTCGATTCCGTGGGCTCACTCTATGTCGGGGACCCCGCGGCGGCCTCCCCGAACCGTATCAAGTTGTTCAGCAATATAGGCAGTAGTCGCTACATTGAATTGACTACCACCGGCGATGTCCCTGTCATGAATTTTGGAAGTTTGTGGGGACAGAAATTTCAAATGAATTTGCCACCGGCAGGTTTGAATTTTGTAGGGGCTCCGATAAGTTCTGATTATATAAGCGCATCATCACCTAATTATTTTAACCAACTTTCCGTTGGCCATGGTGCTGGCGCAGGAGTTGTGCCTGGTAGCTCTTACGGCCTTGAAGTGAATGCAGCTGACACGAATGTGGGCATGTTTGCCGTTATCAGTTCGGTTGACCGCTCTCAACCTCTCGTGCAAGTCACAGAAAACGGTCTTAGCCGTTTTTATATCGCGGGAAAAAACGGCATCCAAGCGGTTGGTATCGGGACGGCAAGTCCCACAGCGTGGCTTCATGTCAATCAAGCTGTAAATACCTCGGGAAGCCCCACTGCTTTACTCGTAGCAGGTGGAGCCCATACCACCCTCACCGCATCTACCGAAGCCACTGACATTAACTTCAACCTCGCCCGTACGGTTCAGTTTGCGGCGGGTGCTTTGCCAACCCAACGGGCCTTTTTAGTCCAAGCCCCCACCTATGGATTTGTAGGAGCAAGCACAATTACCAATGCTGCGACGATGGAAATTTCAGGAGCGCCCATTGCGGGAACCAATGCCACGATTACGAATGCGTATGGTCTCCGTATTTTGGCTGGTCAAGTGACCGCCGTGCCGCTCGTAGTCAAAGGAGCCGCCTCCCAAACCGCCGACCTCCAGGAGTGGCAGAACTCGGCGGCCGCGCGCCTTGCTGCTGTTGATGCCACGGGCCAAATCCAAGCCGGCACCGGCGGTCTTGTCACCAAGGTCGTCTCCGGCGCTTGCGCCGACGGCAACTTCACCACCAAGACTGACGGCACCATGTGCATCGACTCTACCGATGGCCGCATCTACTTCCGCTACGGCGGTGCGTGGCACTACGCGGCGCAGACCGCCGGCTTCCAGATCCCAAGCCTCGTGCGTAACGGCAAAAACGAGACGGAAGGGCTGAGCATCGGCGATCCGGTCATCGGCCGCATTGATGAACGCATGGCCGACGGAGCACTCCACGGCATCTGGGAAAAGCTCGATCTCCAGGCGAGCATCACCGCAACACTCCAGGCTCATCCCGAATTGCTCGCCAACGTGGGGAAGACCGGGAGCGGCGGCAATGCAACCGCCAACTTCAATCCTTCCGATCTGCGCGACCTGACGCTCCAGGGAGCACTCACCGTCTTCGGCAATGCGACATTTAAGGGAGATGTCGCGGTGCAGGGAACATTGGCTCTTGGCGCGCAGCAGGGAGGCGAAACAATGATCAAAACTGGCGAAGTAAAAACAGTGATTCGATTCCCCTCCGCCTTTCCCTCGAAGCCGGTGACGACGGTGACCATGCAAGGAGGGTTCGCAACATTCGCGGTCTTCAATCTGACGAACACAGGCTTTGTCATCCGTCTCCAGCAAGCTGCAGAGACTGATCTCACCTTCTCCTGGCTTGCCATTCCAGTGACGGGCGGACTGTCATCGTCTCCCGTCTCCGCCGCTTCTCCAGCCAGTTCCTCCGCGTCCTCCTCCTCCGTTGCATCCACCTTGTCCAGCAGTTCTTCGACCGCCATCGCCTTCCCGATCGATAGCAAGGGCGTACCGATTTCCAGCGACGCCATCTGGAACGCCTGTATCCGCAGCCAGACGCCGCTGGGGCCGGACGGGAAGCCCTACGACTGCAACCGCTACCACCGAGGGCACACCTGGACGCAGCCGGACCTGCATATCGACTTCGACTGGGATACCGACAAAGATCCGCCGGTCCTGACTTTCCCCGCCGGTTACCAGGCGGTCGTGACGGAGACGAGGAGTTCATCCTCCTCGGTGAGTGCCGTGAGCTCTTCCTCTCTCGCGACCGAAAGCTCCTCGGCAACTTCCAGCGTCGTCAGCAGTTCATCGTTCTCTTCGGCAGATTCGTCTACGTCCGTCAGCAGCGCGGGAGCCGCACAGAGCAGTGTCTCCTCTGCCGCCGCGAGTGCACGGGGAGCGGGTCCTGGCGAGGGAAGTGGCGGGAGTGTTGCCGGTTCATGAATGAGCAAAGCATAAGCGAACCATAGGTCTGATGTTGCGTCGATGAGTGCTCGCATAGAATAATAATGCACGGGTCTGTCCGAAAAAAACACCTGCGAGGATTGTCCTCGCAGGTGTTACTTCCCCTTTCCTCTCAGTCCTGGGTGGTATCCGCGTTGTCATTTCCTTTCTCTCCGTCCGCTTTCTCGGCATCGGTCTTCAGTACCTTGCCGTTGCCCGCATCCACTTTCACATCATATTGCTGCGTGCCCTGGGCGATGATGACGCTATAGACCACGTTGCCGTTCTCATTTTCCAGTGTGACGGATTGCACCGTGCCGGCTTGCGCGGCGAGTGCCGCCTTGCTCGCGACGTCAGCGGTGATCGTGGCGAGCGGGGCGATGCGCAGAGCATCAGCGCTTTCGGAGAGTTCTTTGGTGTCATCCACGGTGACGCTGGATGTGATCGCCGTATCCTTCGCATCCGGCTTGTCCGCGGGATTCGTTGCGCCCTTCGCATCCGGAGTGTCGTTCGCTTCAGGCGTATCGGCGGATGCCGAAGCGTCATCTTTCACTTCTACATCGCCAGAGGAGATGGATGTCCCTGTATCATCTTTCACTTGCGCATCGGCAGAAGAGACGGAAGAACCGCTGCTGGCAGGCGCGGAGACATGAGGGGATGCGGCGGCCGAAGCGATGACAAAGCCCGCTACTGGAAGTGACAAGGCGCCGATCGCAAATATCGCGAGGTAGTCTTTACGCATACTGTGTGTGGAGGAAAAAATAGAAATGTGCTTTCCCGGGCACGTGACTATCGTACGCAGGCGATGTCGCGTCTTTGTCAAAACGATGTCCCTTTCCCGTGTTTTCCTGCTGAAGATTGGAAGAAGCATATTTCGCGCGGCAATCCGGATTCTTTCGCTGTCAATTCTATGCTTGATCTGAGCGCGCGTACCATCGCTTCGATCTTCGTTTCTTTCCCCTTCTTATCTCTATATATTCATATCCCTCTTCCACCTCGCGCGCCGCAAAGGCACTGGCTTTCGGCTATGCCGTCTCGCTTCTCTGCGCATCGGTCTCATTCCCAGCCGCCTGCAGATCGCGCGCCTGCATATCGATGCGCCCGTGGAACCCGTCGGATTGACGGCGCGGGCCGAGATGGGAGTGCCGGTGAGCGCGCAAGTAGCCGGCTGGTACGATAAGGGTATCGCGCCCGGGCAGCCGGGAAGTGCCGTCATCGCGGGTCATCTTGATACCATGCTCGGCACTGCCGGCATTTTCTGGCATCTGCAGGATCTGCAAGCGGGCGACGCGCTGCAAGTTCAGATGTCGGATCATCGCATGGTGTATTTTACCGTCCGCGCCTCGCGGGCATTTTCCGTGAATCATGCGCCACTCCAGCGGATTTTCGCCGGCACCGGAGCTTCCTTTCTGAATCTCATCACCTGTGCCGGCAGGTGGACGCGTTCCGATTATGACAAGCGCTTTGTTGTCTTTGCAGAGCGCATTCCCGGTCCTCCGGATGCAAAAACTCCCTGACTCCATTGACCGGACACCGCAAGGTCGCGTAGGACTGTCATGGTTCCCCATGTTTTTGCCTATGCGCCGTTCGTCATTTTCCCTTTTCCTGTGTGCGGGGAGCGTACTGCTATGTGTCTCTGCGCAAACGGCGTTCAGCGCATCGCTCCCCGGGGCCGCAGCAAGCCGTCCGGTTCTCCGGCGCCTGGAGACACAGGTTTCGCTGACTCGTATCCAAATGCGCCGCCGCTTGCGTCTGTCGGCATTCGCGCAGCACGGCATCTCGTCTCCCGTCAGCAGCGTGGGCCGTCACCCGCCCATCAAACTGTATTTTCTTCCGGCGTCCTTGCGCGTGGGTCTGGTCACGGCCAGCTCTTCTTCATCGCTTCCGGCTGCCTCTTCACCGTCATCTTTCTCCTTTCCATCCATTGCCTTTTCTTCCTCCTCTGCATCATCACTGCCGGCCGTGCCTTTTCTTCCTGAGCGCGATGCCATTTTGCTTCTCGTGAATGAAGCCCGTTCGCAAGCGGGAGTAGCACCGCTCGCGCTCCATCCGCTTCTCAATCTGTCGGCAGAGCGCATGGCGGAAGACATGCAGGCCCGCCATTTCTTTTCTCACGAGGATCCGGATGGCAGGAGTTCGCTCGACCGCATCCGTGCCGTGGGTTATCTCACCGCACCCTGCGCTTGTTCCTGGCAGTACTGGACCGGCGAAAATATCGCCGAGGGCCAAATGACCGCCGACCAAGTGATGCACGATTGGATGCACTCCCCCGAGCACCGCGACAATATCCTCAGTCCGAATTTCAACGACATCGGCATCGGACGCGCGGGCAACTACTGGGTGCAGAATTTCGGGAGAGTGAGCGGATGAGCCCGCCGCGTCACTCCGTTTGTGCAGCTTCGTATTGCTGGATGAATTCCACGAGGGCGGGCACGCTCGCAGCGAGCGGCAGCGCGATAAAAGCGCCGGGTATGCCGTAGAGCACCGCGCCCGCGAT